>JBHELN010000370.1:0-3764 GCA_046263115.1 Pseudonocardiaceae bacterium
GCTCGGGGCCGGCTGGCGGTAAGATATCAGCGCGTCGCGCAAGCGCGGATGTGGCGTATTTCAATACCGGTGGCGTGTCCGGAGATTGGGAAGCTATGCGGTCCACGCCTTTACTGTCGTTCTATGATGTGATGTTGTTACGGGATAATACGGTGGTTATGTTGGCGCGTGGATGCGCGGATCACGGTCTGAAGACGGCAGTAGGCAAAGCGCCGCGACGGCAGTTGATCGCGGGGCTCTGCAATGGTGGTCGGTTAGTGAAGTACGTTGCCGGTGGCGTCCGGTCGGATCCGGGTCGACGAGCAGAGGTGTCTGGCGTTCATGGTATCCACGATCGATTGCAGGGCTTGGACGTCATTTCTTGCGGAGACGGTTTCGCCGTCGTGCATGGAGATGATGGAATCAGCTTTGATGCTTGCTCCCACGTTGCGAGCGATGTCGTCGCTGGTGACACCTTGTTCGGTGTCTCTGCTGTCGACGATGATATTATCCGCGTCGCTGTTGCCCCACGACATCACCAGGCGTAGTCCCAGACGTTGGGCTATCTGGTCGACGTCCTTGTTGATCGCACCGTAGGGTGGTCGGTATTGGGTGGGTCTGGGTGCGCCGGCCGCGACGATGGCGGTGTTGGCTCGTTCGAGTTCTGTTTCGATCTGCAGGTCACCCCAGGGCTGACGTTGCACACCATTGACGTCCACTCCGGTCACCAGGTTCGGGTGATGGTAGGTGTGGTTTTGCACGCTGTGCCCTTCGGATATCTGTCGCGTGAGGATGTCCTGCCTTCCTTGGATGTGGTCTCCGATATCGAAGAACGTGGCCTTGATATTAAGGGCTTTGAGCCTGTCCAAGACAGCGACAGTGCTGGGGGCTGGACCGTCATCGAAGGTAAAATAGACAGGGCCCCCGGAGCAGTCATTGCTGACGGGGCGCACCGCGGCTGCTGCACTGGCGCTGGGCTCGCTTGCAATATTCGCGGCCGTGCCCGGATTATTGGAGGTTTGCCGCCACAGCCCTCGCGCTGCACCAAATGCTCCGGGCCAGGCGAGTGTCGCGGCGGTGAACAAGACTGAGCATGCCAGCACAAAGGGCAGCCATGACCACCACGAGATATTGCCATGACCTCGCCGATAACCTAATGCTCGTACTGACATGATGAGGATTCCTTAATTGCGGGTAGATAACGCACGCGCACGTCCCAGGCCGTCATGCGACACCATGGCGCAGGACTGATTTCGGGCCCCGCGCGACATGCGGGGTGTTCAGAAAATGGTGGCCTCAGCTGTCATCGGCATCATGCGCCGGAAGCAGACCGAAACCGAGCCGATGTGATTCACGGGTACGCCTGCAAGTCGACGTCCATCCGGCCCCTGCGAGGGGTCCATAGCCCGTGGTTTCAGCATCCCTGAGCACCGTGGTGGATCCGCGGCGTAGATTGTCCACGCTCGGGAGATGGGCTCCCGGCAGGAGATCTAGTGCGCAGGAACGCAGGTGCGTCATGCACACACTGTCGCGCCGCATGGCAGTGCTGTTACTCCAAATGTGTCGAGGTGCAGGGTGCGCGCTCGCCGATTACGTGTCGCCAGCCGGTTCGAAGTCGCGGGGTAGCGCACAGGCGCTCCACCCCGCGATGAGGTGAATAGTCAGGGCTAACCTTTTGGGGTGGCCGCCACCTGGCCGCTGACCGGGCGGGCCGAGGAGCTGAGCGTGATCAGCCGGCTGACCCATCGCCGCGATGGGCCGGTCGGTGTCGTGCTGGCCGGGGCGGCCGGAGTGGGCAAGACCCGGCTGGCTCGGGAGGCCCTGGTGGTGGCCGCGCAGCGCGGTGCGTTGACCAGGTGGGCGGTGGCTACGGCCTCGGCCCGGGCGCTGCCGTTGGGGGCGTTCGCCGCGACCATGGGTCTGATCGGCCCGGATCCGGCCCGGCTGGTGCGCCAGGCGTCAGACGCGCTGCTGGCCGGTGCCGGTAAAGCCGGTGTCGTCATCGGTGTCGACGACGGGCACCTACTTGATGAGCTGTCCGCGACGCTGGTCCACCAGCTGGTTCTGCGCCGCGCGGTCAATGTGGTGCTCACCCTGCGAACCGGCGAAACCGCGCCGGACGCGGTGACGGCGTTGTGGAAAGACGGGCACCTCACCCGGCTGGAATTGCAGCCGCTGTCCCAAGATGAGACCACCTCATTAATAGAGGCCGCGCTGGGTGGACCGGTGGATTCGGTCGGCGCGCGCCGGCTGTGGTCGATCACCCGCGGCAATGCGTTGTACCTGCGGCAGCTTGTCGACGGAGAGCTGGAATCGACGCGGTTGCGTCAGATTGCTGGGGTGTGGCGCTGGGCGGGGCAGCCGGAGCTGTCCCCGGGACTGGCGGAGCTGTTGTCGGCCCGGATCGGTCGACTACCCGATGCCCAGCGAGACGTCTTGGAGGTACTCGCCTTCAGCGAGCTGTTGGGGGTACCCCTGCTCGCCGGGCTGGTTGACGCGGTGGCGGTGGAGCAGGTCGAGGCACGCGGTTTGATCGAGATATACCCCGACGGTCGACGCGTGGAGGCCCGGCTGGCCCACCCGCTGTACGGCGAGGTGCAACGGGCGCAGATCGGCACGCTGCACGCTCGGCGGGTGCGCGCCCGGATCGGGCAAGCGTTAGCGGCCACCGGTGGCCGCCGAGCTGATGACACCTTGCGCCGCGCGCTGTTGACGGTGGAATCCGACCTGCAACCAGATCCGGCGCTGCTTACCGCGGCGGCCCGCAAGGCCACCGAGCTGGGTGATCTCGTGCTGGCCGAACGCGTTGCGCGGGCCGCGATCGCCGCGGGCGGCGGTTTCGAGCCGCGGCTGCTGCTGGGCAACGCGCTGCACTGGGCCGGCCGCGCCGAAGAGGCCGCGACCGAGCTCGCCGAACTGGCTGAGCTGGCCCGCACCGACGCCGAGCGAGCCCAAGTCGCTATCCCTCGAATGTTCACGTTGGCCTGGCTCGGCCGCCTCGCCGAAGTCGAGGCCATGGTCGAGGCGGTGACAAACGCGCTGTCCGACGATGCCGCGGCACTCGAGCTGGTCGCCGGGCTCTCGGTGCTCAATGCCTTCGCTGGTCGGAGTGTCCCGGCCGCCGAGACGGCGGCCGGCGTGCTGGGCCATCCGCGCTGCCCACCGCCTGCGACGCAGTTGGCCACGTGGGCTCTGGCCATGGCCGGCGGAGGGCTGGGTCGCCTCGAGGGTCTCAGCGACAGAGTGCAGTGGATCAATGCTCGCGCCGATGCGTTCGAGATCGGGCTGCACCAGGCGGCCGTGATCGGATCGTCGTGGCTGCGGGTGATGCTTCTGGCCGGCTTCCTGGACGAGCCCGACCAGGCCTCGCGCCGGCACCGCGAGCAGTGCCAGGACACCCCCGGGATTGGGGATGTGATCACCAGCGCGATGCGCGGGGCGGTAGCGGCCTGCCGCGGGCAGGTCAAGACTGCGGCGCGGTGGTTCCGCCAGTCCCTTGCCGGCGGCGCGGACACCGGCATGGCGGCCTTCACCCTGCTGGTGGATTTACCGGGCGTGCTGGGGATGGCCGGGGACGCCCCGGCGGCCCGCCGGGCTCTCGACGAGTTGGACGCTGCGCGCCATCACGGTTTCGTCTACCTGGAGCCGGAGCTGCTACTCACCCGGGCGTGGGTGGCCGCCGCCGAGGGTTCGGTCAGCGAGGCCGTCACGTTCGCCCGGCAAGCGGCCGAACTGGCTGCATCGCACCCGCAACCCGCGGTGGAGGTGCTGGCGCTGCACACCGC
>JBHELN010000371.1:0-3554 GCA_046263115.1 Pseudonocardiaceae bacterium
GAGACGTCGCAGGTCAGCGAAGTGCCAGGTTGCTGATCAGTGTTGATCAAGATTCGGAGTGGTCGGTGGGGGTTCGGACCGGTTCGCCAGGGTCGCTGGTCGACGCAGGCTGGCAGACGGTCGCGGATATGTGGCTACCCGGCTACACGTCCGACGGCGCAGCTGATCGCGCAGTCAGCCGATGAGCGGATGTACCAAACAGATCGCCGATGGGTGGGCACAGTGTGTCCGCTGCCCGTGATGTTGCTGCCGCTTCCAGCAGACCGGAGGTCGAGTGGGTTGAGCATGATAATCGGCGGAGGTGGTGGGGTGAGTACGCACGAGCTGTATGCGATGCCGAGCCAGGGCGGGTGGGTGGTGCCGGCCAGTGGTGCGTCCCGGTTTTCCTGGGAGTACGGCGAGGGGCGGGATCGGTTGCTTGCGTTGTACCAGAAGGGCAAGGACAAGCAGTGGGACGCCAACACTCGTATCGACTGGGATCTGCCGGTTGATCCGGCCAATCCGCTGGGGTTTCCCGACGACTCGGTGCCGATTTACGGGTCGGCGCAGTGGCACCGGCTGGACCGGGCCACCAAGGATGAGGTGCGCCGGCACGTGGCGAGTTGGCAGTTCAGCCAGTTCCTGCACGGTGAGCAGGGCGCGGCGATCTGCAGCGCGCGGATCGTGGAGTCGGTGCCCGATCTGGACGCGAAGTTCTATGCCGCGACGCAGACCATGGACGAAGCGCGGCACACGGAGATCTATGCACGATTTCTGCAGGAGAAGGTCGGGCTGGTGTATCCGGTCAATGCTGACCTGCAGGCGCTGCTGGGTGACACGTTGACCGACAGCCGGTGGGACATGCCTTATCTGGGCATGCAGGTGCTGGTGGAGGGGTTGGCGCTGGCCGCATTCGGGCTGCTGCGCGACCTGACCCCAGCACCGTTGCCTAAGCAGATCCTGGCGTATGTGATGCAGGACGAGGCTCGGCACGTGGCGTTCGGCCGGCTCGCGCTCAAGGACTACTACGCGCAGCTCACTGAGGCTGAGCGCGACGAGCGCGAGGAGTTCGTGGTGGAGGGCTGTTATCTGATGCGTGAGCGGTTCCGGGGTCAGGAGGTGTGGGAGAACTTCGGCTTCGACGTCGCGGCGTGTAATGCGCACGTGGACACCGCGCCGTACATGCAGATGTTCCGCACCCTGCTGTTCAGCCGGATCGTGCCGTGCATGCGTGACATCGGGCTGTTCGGACCGCGGGTGCGTAGGGCCTACGAGGACCTCGGTGTGCTGGAGATGGTCGCTGCCGATCTGGATGCGCTGATGCGCGCGGACGAGGAGTTGGCCGAGGATCTGGACCGGCGGCGCGCCGCGCGTGATGCTGTCGAGCTCGCGCGGCGGGTAGCCGAGGTGGACGCCACCATCGCCGAGGGTGCCGGCTGATGGATCAGTGCTGCCAGGTGCTCAGCGGGAGGGTGGCCAGATAGACGCAGGTGGCGGTGAGTGCTCGTTCCACCATGGCTGGGGTCAAGTCGGGAATTGAGGTGGGGAGCGGATCGCCGGTGTAGGTGGACATGAGGCCGACGAGGCGTTGCAGGGTGTTGGGCGGGACGCCAGGGCGGGCGTGGGCGAGCATCATGTCGATCATCTGCTGGCAGCTATCCAGGTCGGCGATGATCGTTCTGAACAGCGGGTCGTGCACGCCAACCGCACGCGCTGCGCGATTGGGCTGGTTGGTGGCGACCTCGTAGACCACATCGATCAGCCGGGGCAGCGGCAGCGCTGCCGGGCCGGCGGTGATCCAGTGGGTGCCGCCGGGGCGGGTGTCGGCGAGGCAGGCGAGGGCGGCAGCGGCCACATCCTGAGGAATCAGGTCGATCCGGGATTCGGGAGTTCCGGGCAGGAAGGGGATCATGCCGTGGATGCCCATGCCGATCATGTGGTGAAAGGCCTGGATGCGGGCGAGCCGGCCGGTCGTCGAGTCGCCGATCAGGGCGGAGACGCGGGCGATGGTGGCGGGCAGTCCGGACTCGCGGACCGTGGCCTCGGCAGTGGTCTTGGAGTGGACGTACGCGGCCATGGTGGGGACGCCATTCGGGGTGACGATGTCGGCGAAGGTGTCGGCTCTGGCGATGAACGCAGTAGAGACGTAGACCAGGTGCGCGTCGGCGTCCTCGGCAAAGCGCAGGACGTGACCGGTGCCCCGGACATTAGCGGTGTGCAAGTGCTTCGCAGCCAGGGCGAAGTTCACCGAGCCGGCGGTGTGCACAATGACGTCGACCCGGCGGGCAAGGTCGCGGTAGGTATCGGGGTGCAGCCCGAGCCAGGGTGCGGTGATATCGCCCCGCACGCATGCGTGAGTGGGGGTGTCGGCGATGGGCTTGTGGTGGGTCAGCGCGATTATCGGCCGATCGGCCAGGTGGTCGAGCAAGGCGTTGCCGAGAACGCCGGATCCACCGGTGAGCAGGATCAGGGGATTGGCGGTGGTCATGCCGGCCTTGCTGCAAGGTATGCGCTGAGCTGGTCGGGTGTGACAAGGACAGCGACGAGCCGGAAATCGACCAGCACGCGCTCACCGGTGCAGAGCTGGACGTCGATCACCGGCAACGGGTGGGGGTCGCCCGTGGTGCCGGCGAAGCGGGCCTCAACATCCACGAAACCTGCGGCGGGCAACGGTTCGTACAGCCGCAGCCAAGCCAGCCGGTGTGGGAAGGCGGCCCTGCCCGCCGGCAGGCCGGACATCCACCGGTGCAGCTCGCGGTGAGGCAACACGTGCAGGGCCGCGTCCAGCAAGCCGGCACGGAGTGTTGCGCTTGGGACCGTGCCGCGCGCGGCGTCCAGCGTGCCGCATGCACCGGCCGTGCCGATGCTGGCACTACTCAGGTACTGGAAGCTCAGGCCGTGGAACAGGGTCGCCGTCCGGTACGGGTTCTCCACCGGGACGGCGTCTGCGAGCGGCGCGAAGCGTACCGGCGGGACCGGTGCCTCGGTCGTCGCGACGGCGGTAGCGACCTCGTCGAATCCGGACAACCGCGGATCGCTAGCCTCGCGCCAGCGCAACAAGGTCACCGACGGTGCGTGCCGTGGGCCGGTTGCGGTGGCGCGCAGGTGCACCCTGCGCGGTACCGGCAGCCACCGGCGCAGCGTCACCTCCCGTAAGGCGTGCACAGGGCCGTCAGCGTAGCCGGCGGCGATGCCGGCGAGGCGGTCGGCGATACACATCATCGGCAGCCCCGGCGCCGTCGGGTGTGGACAGTGATCGTGCAACCAGGTGTCCACATCCGGGTCGAGTACGTCGTCAACGACCAGTGGGCCGACTGCGAGCAGCCTGGTCAGCGCCTCCTGCTGACGCAGGAATTGCTGGTGCAGGCCGGTGATCCGGCGGTGTGCCTCGATGATCGCCGACTCGGCGGTGGCGGTCGCAGCTACGCCGGGCGATGGCAGCTGTGGTGCCCGTGGCATCGCCTGCGGGCTCACCGGATCAGCTCCGCGAGCTGCGCGGGCGCGCCAGCTGCGCGGATCACCCGCGCGGGGTGTGGGCCGGCGTCGAGTTCGGCGAGGAACGCTTGTGGTCCGTC
>JBHELN010000372.1:0-9069 GCA_046263115.1 Pseudonocardiaceae bacterium
GCCAGGATCGCGCCCGGCTTGCACACCTCGTCCAGCGTGGCGAAGATCCCGCGCTTGACTTCCAGATCCTCGGCGACCGCCTCTACCACCAGGTCCACCTGCCCGAAATCGTCCAGCGACGTGGTGGTGGTGATGCGACCGAGCGCGGCGTCTCGATCAGGTTCGGAAACCTTGCCACGGTTGACGGCCTTGTCCAGCGAGCGGGTGATCGCCGCAACCGCCGCCTCGGTCTTCCTGGAGCTGCGACCGCGGATGATCACGTCGTGACCACCCTTGGCGAATACCTCGATGATGCCGGTGGCCATCGTGCCGGTACCGACGATGCCGACAGCGCCGATCGGGCGCGGCTCGGCGCCGACCTCTTCCTCGGGCGGGGTGGCGGCATCGGGTACCACCGTCGAGGAGTCCTGCCCCGCATAGGTGTAGAAGCCGCGGCCGGATTTGCGCCCGAGCAGGCCCGCGGTGATCATCTGCTTGAGCACCGGCACCGGAGCGTGCAACCGGTCCCGGGACCGCCGGTACAGCGCTTCAAGGATCTCGTAGGCGGTGTCCAGACCGATCAGATCCAGCAACGCCAGCGGACCCATCGGATAGCCGGCGCCGTACCGCATCGCGGCGTCGAGATCCTCCCGGGAGGCGTAGCACGACTCGAACATGCTTGCCGCATGGTTGAGGTAGCCGAACAACAGTCCATTGGCGATGAACCCGGCCCTGTCGCCGACCACGACCGGTGTCTTACCCAGCGTGGTCGCGAGTTCCGTCACGGTGCTGATGACGTCCGGATCGGTGACTACCGTACGCACCACTTCCACCAGCTTGAGCACCGGTGCGGGATTGAAGAAATGCATGCCGACAACCCGATCTGGCCGCTTTGTCCGCACGGCCAGCTCCGTGATCAATAGGCTCGAGGTGTTGGACGCCAGCACGACATCGCTGCGCACGATCCCGTCCAGCTCGGTGAAGATCTGGCTCTTGAGGTCCAGACGCTCCGGAACCGCCTCGATGACGAGGTCCACGTCGGCCAGGTCGGTGAGCTTGGTGGTAAAGCTGATCCGGCCGAGCAGCTCGCGGCGACCCGCCTCATCCAGCTTGCCGCGTTCCAAGGCGCGTCCGGTGGAGTGTTCGAGATGCCCGCGACCCCGGGCTATTCCGTTCTCGTCCACCTCGACTGCCACCACGTCGTGACCGGTGCGAGCCAGCACCTCGGCGATCCCGGCACCCATCGTGCCCACGCCCACCATGCCGACCGTCTTGATCTGAGTCATCTCGTGCCTTCCGCTTAACGACCGTAAAGGACTCGGACAATCCGCAGCAGCAACCACACTGCCCAGGCCGGCCGGTCGAAGGTGAGAAACTCGACCACCGGACGGAACCGCCGGCGAGTGATCGCCTTGGACCGGCTGAACTCGCGGAGACCGTCAGCACCGTGGATGCGCCCGAATCCGGAGTCACCGACCCCACCGAAGGGCAGCGACGGCACCGCGGCATAGGACACCACGCTGTTGACCGCGACCATGCCGCAGCGCAGCCGACCGGCAATCTCCGGGCCGCGGCTTCTGGAGAAGACCGCGGCGCCCAGACCGTAGCGGCCGGCGTTGATCCGTCGCACCGCTTCATCCAGGTTCGCCACCTGGTGCAGTGTGATGGTCGGGCCGAAGGTCTCCTCCGTCACCGCTGTCGAGGTCTCCGGAACGCCGGTCAACACCACGGGCCCCACGAACGGCGGGCGCACCGACTTCGCCCCACCGACCAGCGCTGTGCCACCGCAGGCGAGCGCGTCTGCGAGGTGATCGCGAATCACCGCGACCTGATCAGGTTTGGTGATCGGACCGAGGTCGGCGGTGGGTTCGCCACCCACTCGCAGCCGTCGCGTTCGGTCAACGATGAGTTCAGTCAGCGACGCAGCGACCTTGTCGACGACGTATACCCGCTCCACCCCAACGCAGGTCTGCCCGGCATTGGCCATGGCGCCCCAGACGGCGGCGTCAGCCGCCGCGGCAAGGTCGGCATCGGCGTCGACCAGCAACGCGTCGGTGCCGCCGCACTCGATCACCACCGGGGTCAGCGTCTCGGCGCAGGTCGCCATCACCTTCTTCGCGGTGGCGGTGGAGCCAGTGAACGCCAGCTTGTTCACCCCGGCGCGGCACAGCGCCGCCCCGGTCTGCCCAAAACCGGTGACGACTTGCAGGATTGGCTGCTCGGGGACCACCGCAGCGAGGCTTTCGGCCAGCGCCCGGCCCACGCCGGGGGTCAGCCCGCTGGGCTTGAACACCACCGCGTTGCCGGCGGCGAGCGCGTAGCCGATCGAGCCCATCGGGGTGTGCGCGGGGTAGTTCCACGGTCCGATCACGCCGATCACGCCGTAGGGCTCGTAGCCCACCGAGGAGGCCTCGTGCACCATCAGCAGGCCCGATCTCATCCGACGGCGGCGTAGCACGCGCTCGGCATTGCGGGCGGCCCAATCCAGGTGCGTGATCACCAGGACGCATTCCAACCGGGCATCGTCCTGCGGTTTGCCGGTCTCAGCGCAGATCAGCTCGGCCAGCCCGTCGACTTGCCGGGCCAACGCCGCGCACCAGGACAGCAACCGGCGGCGGCGTTGCGCGAACCCGAGGTCACGCCACCACTCGGCGGCGGGTTGGGCGCGTGCGACGGCCGCACGCACCGCCGCCTCGCCATCCACCGGGTGACAGGCGACGACCTCGCCGGTGCGCGGATCGATCGACGCGAAACGGGTCGGGCTCTCGCGGATCTGCGGCTGGCTGCTGTCCAGGCGCTGCGCCATCCTCGTCCTCTCCCCGGCGTCCGCGTACACCGAGGGTACGCCGAACACCTGTTGGGTTCAGAACAACCGCAGCTCCACACTGTCCGCACCGCGCAGCTCGTCGTAATCCACCGTGACACAGCGGATCCCGCGATCGGTGGCGAGCGTGTGCGCCTGCGGTTTGATCTGCTGGGCAGCGAACACTCCGCGGACCGGCGCCAGCTGCGGATCGCGGTTGAGCAGGTCGAGGTACCGGGTGAGCTGCTCCACCCCGTCGATCTCGCCCCGACGCTTGACCCCCACCGCCACCGTCATGCCATCGCCGTCCCGGCACAGCAGATCCACTGGGCCGATAGCGGTGGGGTATTCCCGGCGGATCAGGGTGAAGCCGGGGCCCAGGGCCGCGGTGTGCTCGGCGAGCAACGCCTGCAGGTGGGCTTCGACGCCGTCTTTGACCAGCCCCGGATCCACCCCGAGATCGTGCTGGAAGTCGTGCACCACCTCGTGGATCTCGATGATCAGCTGCTCACCGGCGCGGTTAGTGACCGTCCAGCATCCCGGTCGCTCGACTAGGGTGCACGGTGGGCTCATCCAGTTCAACGGCTTGTAGGCCCGGTCATCGGCGTGCACGCTCACCGATCCATCGGCCTTGACCAGCAGCAACCGCAATGCCATCGGCAGGTGCGCGGTCAGCCGCCCGACGTAATCCACCTGGCACTTCGCGATCACAAGCCGCACGGTGCACCAGAGTAGGGGACTGCTACTGGTACACCGGAGTGAGACCTGAGCGCTGTCCACGCGCCGAATCAGCGCACATCCGGGTAGCCGGTTAGTCCGGCCAGACTGGCGGGCGTTTGGCCAGGAAGGCTGCCATGCCTTCCTTGGCGCCGGCGGTCTGGGAGGCAGTGGCCATCACCTCCAGGGCGATGGCGTAGGCGTCGGCCTCGGGGCGGTCCAGCTGCGCGTAGAGGGTCTGCTTGCCCAGCGCCTTGCTGGCGCGGCTACCGCGGGTGGCCCGGGCCAGCAGATCGTCCACCGCGGCGTCGAGTTCGGCGTCCGGAACGGTCCGGTTGACCAGGCCCCAGTCCGCGGCGGTGCGGGCATCCACCACGTCGCCGGTCAGCGCCATCTCCATCAGCCGCTTGCGCCCGATCGACCGGGCCACCGGCACTGCGGGCGTGTGGCAGAACCAACCGCCCTTGCCGCCGGGGAGCGCGAAGCCCGCCGACTCGCCCGCCACCGCCAGGTCACAAGACGCCACCAGCTGGCAACCCGCCGCGGTGGCCAGCGCGTGCACCCGGGCCACAACTACCTGGGGAACCGCCTGGATGGTGCGCATCACCTCGGTGCACAGCGCCAGCAGCTCCCGGACGCCGGCGAGATCGCGCCCCGCCACATCGGCGAAGTCGTGCCCCGCCGAGAACACCGGACCCTCGGCGCCGAGCACGATCCCGGTGGCGTCTGTCCGGCCCACGCCGGCGAACGCGTCGCGCAATTCCACCAGGTGGTCCGCGGACAGCGCGTTGCGCCGCTGCGGCCTGGTCATCGTGATCCGGACCGTGTCCCCATCCCGCTCAACCCGCATACCCGACGGTAGAGCTGTCATGGATGCTTGTGCACCTTTCCCCACCGGGCGTGGAGGAGATCCACGATCTGGCCCATGATCTCGGTGAGTTCGAAGTCCTTGGGGGTGAACACCTGGGCGACGCCCTGCGCGCGCAGCGCGTCGGCGTCATCCGGGGGGATGATTCCGCCGACCAGCACCGGCACGTCCCCGGCACCTGCGGCACGCAACCCGTCGACCACCGCAGGCACCACCGCCAGGTGCGAACCGGACAATACCGACAGTCCCACCACGTGCACGTCCTCGGCCACCGCGGCCGCCACGATCTCAGCCGGAGTCAGCCGGATGCCCTGGTAGATCACCTCAAAGCCGACGTCGCGGGCCCGGACCGCGACCTGTTCAGCGCCGTTGGAGTGCCCGTCCAGGCCAGGCTTGCCCACGAGCATCCGCAACCGCTCGCCGAGCTCCTCGCCGACCGCACGGACCCGGTCCCGGACACGCGCGATCGCGTCACCGCCCGCACCCACCGCTGATGCGCCGGCGATCCCGGTCGGCGCCCGGTACTCGCCGAACACCCCGCGCAGCGCCTCAGCCCACTCCCCCGTGGTGACGCCCACGCGGGCGCAGGCCATGGACGGCTCGACAAGGTTGGCATCGGTCTTGGCGGCCTCCACCAACCGCTGCAGTGCCTCCGCGGCAGCCTCGGAGTCCCGGTCGGCCCGCCACGCCCGGACCGCCTCGATCAGCTGCGCCTCCGCCGCGGGATCGATGGTCTCGATCGCCCCCGCGCCCTCGGTTTGCAGCGGGCTGGGGTCGGTCTCGGTGAACCGGTTGACCCCGACGATCACGTCCTCGCCGTCCTCGATCCGCCGGCGCCGCGCCGCCAGCGATGAAACCAGCTGCGATTTCATGTAACCGGATTCGACGGCGGCGATGGCTCCGCCCATGGCCTGCACGTGGTCGATCTCCGCGCGGGCGCCTGCCGCGATCTCAGCGACCCGGGCCTCCACCACCCGGGAGCCGTCGAAGAGGTCCTCGTACTCCAGCAGATCGGTTTCGTAGGCCAGCACCTGCTGCATCCGCAGCGCCCACTGCTGGTCCCAAGGTCGCGGCAGGCCCAGCGCCTCGTTCCAGGCCGGTAGCTGCACCGCGCGGGCCCGGGCGTCGCGGGACAGCGTGACCGCGAGCATTTCCAGCACGATCCGCTGGACATTGTTCTCCGGCTGCGGCTCCGTGAGCCCCAGCGAGTTCACTTGCACGCCATAACGGAATCGGCGCAGCTTGGGGTCAGTGACGCCATAGCGATCGCGGCAGGTCTCCTCCCACAGCCGGCTGAAGGCGCGCAGCTTGCACATCTCCTCGACGAAGCGCACCCCGGCGTTGACGAAAAACGACATCCGCCCCACCACCTGCGCGAACTCACCAGGCGCGACCTGTCCGCAATCACGCACCGAGTCCAGCACGGCGATCGCGGTGCACATCGCGTAGGCGACTTCCTGCACCGGGGTCGCACCCGCCTCCTGCAGGTGGTAGCTGCAGACGTTGATCGGATTCCATTTCGGGATGTGCTTGACCGCGTAGACCACCATGTCGGTGATCAACCGCAGGCTCGGTCCGGGCGGGAAGACGTAGGTGCCGCGGGACAGGTACTCCTTGATGATGTCGTTCTGCGTGGTGCCCGACAGTTGCGCCGGGTCCGCGCCCTGTTCTTCGGCCACCGATGCGTACAAGGCGAGCAGCCACATCGCCGTTGCGTTGATCGTCATAGAGGTGTTGGCCTGGGCCAGTGGAATGCCGTCGAATAAGGCACGCATGTCGCCGATGTGACTGATCGGCACGCCTACCTTGCCGACCTCGCCGCGCGCCAGTTCGTGATCGGGGTCGTATCCGGTCTGGGTGGGCAGGTCGAAGGCCACCGACAGGCCGGTCTGTCCCTTAGCGAGGTTACGGCGGTACAACACGTTGGATGTGCGCGCCGACGAGTGCCCGGCATAGGTACGCATCACCCACGGCCGGTCCCGCTCGCGATCGCTGGGATAGGGCATCAGGGCACCTCCAGCCGCTCTAGTGCGGAGAATACTGGGCGGTTGGTGTGGCCAGCGCCACAATTGAGGGCCACGAGCACAGACAGAAGGGCCGCCGCGGTGGACAGCACGATGATGGACGCCCCGCTCACCGTGGGCATGATCATGCGCCACGGCAGCACCGTGCACGGTGACGGCGAGGTCGTCACCTGGACCGGCAACGGTGCCCGCCGAGCGACGTATGCGCAGGTTGGGCGGCGCGCGGCGCAGCTCGCTGGGGCCCTGCGCAAGCTCGGTGTCACCGGCGACCAGCGGGTGGCCACCTTCCAGTGGAACAACCAGGAGCATCTGGAGGCCTACCTGGCAATCCCCGCAATGGGCGCGGTGGCGCACACGCTCAATCTGCGGCTACCGCCCGACCAGGTGGCCTGGATCGCCAACCACGCAGAGGACGACGTGGTGATCGTGGACGCTTCGTTGGTGCCGGTACTGGCGCGCGCCCTGCCGGAGATGAAGACAGTCCGCCACGTGGTGGTTGTGGGCCCCGCCGACACCTCGCCGTTGGAGGGGACAAGCCCGCAGCTGCACGCCTACCACGACCTGCTGGCCGAGCAGCCCGAAGAATTCGCCTGGCCAACCGACATCGACGAACGCTCCGCGGCCGCGATGTGCTACACGAGCGGCACCACCGGCAACCCGAAAGGAGTCGTCTACAGTCATCGCTCGGCATACCTGCATGCGATGTCCGGGTGCAGCGGTGAGGTCGCCGGATTGACCCCGGCCGATCGCATGCTGCCGGTGGTGCCGATGTTTCACGCCAATGCCTGGGGGCTGCCGTATGCCGCGCTGATGTCCGGCGCGAGCTTGGTCATGCCCGATCGGTTCCTGGGCGCCGAGTCGCTGGTCAAGCTGATCGAGGCGGAGCGGCCGACGGTCTCGGGCGCGGTGCCGACCATCTGGGGTGACGTGCTGCGCTATGTGCGCAGGCACGGCGGGGACATGTCCTCGATCCGGCGGGTGCTCTGCGGCGGATCTGCCGTACCGCTGGCGCTGATGAAGGCGTTCTCCGAGGAATTGGGCATTGAGATCAAGCAAGCCTGGGGGATGACCGAGACCTCGCCGATCGGTGCGGTGGCTACCCCGCCGGTCGGCGCGCAGGGCGACGAGGTCTGGCGCTACCGGGCCAGCCAGGGGCGACTCGTCGCCGGTGTCGAGGGCCGTGTCGTCGGTGACGGTGACGTCGTGCTGCCCTGTGACGGCACATCGGTCGGCGAGATCCAAGTCCGCGGGCCGTGGGTCACCGCGCGGTATTACCGGGACGCCGACGAGGCCAGATTCCACGACGGTTGGCTGCGCACCGGGGACGTCGGCACCATCGACGAGCTGGGCTTCATCACCATCACCGACCGCGCCAAGGACGTGATCAAGTCAGGTGGGGAGTGGATCTCCTCGGTTCGGCTGGAGAACCTGCTGATGGGCCACCCGAAGGTGGTCGAGGCCGCGGTCGTGGCCGTCCCGGATGACAAGTGGGGGGAACGGCCGCTGGCCACCGTGGTCGTCGTCGAAGGGGCCGACGTCAGCGCCGCCGAGCTACGGGATCACCTCAGTACCTCGGTGCCGGCCTGGCAGCTACCAGAACGCTGGTCGTTCGTCAGCGAGGTGCCCAAGACTTCGGTAGGCAAGTTCGACAAGAAGCTGGTCCGCAGCCGCTACGCGCACGGCGATCTCAACGTCCTGCACACTCCGGGACGTTAGGGGGGTCAGCGCTCCGGAGGAGCGGTGACGCGGTGGACGTCGGCGCCCAGGGCGGTGAGGTTCTCGAGGAAGCGGGGGTAGCCGCGATCGATGTGGAAGACGTCCCACACATCGGTGGCACCGTCCGCGCACAACCCGGCTAACACCAGTCCAGCGCCCGCCCGAATGTCGCTGGCCCATACCGGGGCGCTGGACAGCCGCTCGATACCGCGCACGACAGCGTGGTGACCGTCGGTACGGGCGTCAGCGCCCAGCCGGATCATCTCCTCGACGAACCGGAACCGCGCCTCGAACACGTTCTCTGTGATCATCGAGGTGCCCTCGGCGATGGCCGACAGCGCGATCGCCATCGGCTGTAGATCGGTGGCGAAACCCGGATAGGGCAGAGTGACGAAGTCGACCGCAGTGGGCCGGCCAGGCATCACCACCCGAAAACCGTCGGACCAGGGAAGGTCAACCTGGGCACCGGCCAGCCGTAGCTTTTCCAGCACCAGGTCCAGGTGATGCGGGTTGACGCCGCGCACGGTGACGTCGCCCCGGGTCATCGCGGCGGCAAAGGCCCAGGTGGCGCCGACGATGCGGTCCCCGATCACCCGATGTTGAGTCGGCGACAGCGCGTCGACCCCTTCGACGGTGAGCGTCGAGGTGCCTTCCCCGGAGATCCGCGCCCCCATCTGCTGCAGCAGCACGCACAGGTCCACGATCTCGGGCTCACGCGCCGCGTTGTCGATCACAGTGGTGCCCTCGGCGAGGACAGCGGCCATCAGAATGTTCTCGGTCGCACCCACGCTGGGGAAATCCAGCCAGATCTGCGCCCCGTGCAGTCCCTCGGCCTCGGCCACCACGCATCCGTGTTCGATCTCGCTGCGGGCGCCGAGCTTGCGCAGCCCGTTCTGGTGCATGTCCAGCGGGCGTGAACCGATGGCATCGCCACCGGGCAGCGCGACCTTGGCCCGCCGGCA
>JBHELN010000373.1:0-5090 GCA_046263115.1 Pseudonocardiaceae bacterium
GTGAGCCGATCCGGTGTGGTGTTGAAGTAGGTCCGCGCTGCCGAGGCCACCCCGTAGGCGTTGTGCCCGAAGAAGACGATATTGAGGTACCGGGCCAGGATCTCGTCTTTGGACAGCTGTTTCTCGAGTTGCAGGGCCACCCTGACTTCGCGCAGCTTGCGGGCCGGCGTGCTCTCCACTGCCGCGGCGCGCTCGGCGTCGTTCTGCGCTACCGCGTAGAGCATGTAGTTCTTGATGTACTGCATCGTCAGCGTGGAGGCGCCTTGGCCTTCCAGCGCGCTGCCGCTGGCGGACAGGTTGGTCATCAGCGCTCGGGCGGTGCCACGCCAGTCCACCCCGTTGTGCTCGAAGAACCGGCGGTCCTCGATCGCGATGATCGCCGCCTTCATGGTGTCGGCGATGTCCTTGGGAGGTGTGTTGAACCGGTTCTGGTCGAACACGTAGGCGATCGGCACCCCGTCCTTGTCGGTAACGGTGCTGACCACCGGCACTTGGCTCTGGACGAGGTTGGTCGAGACGCTGCTGACCGTGTCGCTGGCCTGGTTCGACGCGAGACCGATACCGCCCACCACGGGAAATAGGACGCCCGCCACCAGCAGGCCCGCGATCAGACACAGGCCGAGGATCCGGATCAGCGCGTTGCCGGTCACCACCCGGGCGAGCCTACGCGTCAGCGCTTGACACCTACATGAGGCGTGGCCGGTATGCCGGAGGTGGCCCTATATGTTTATGCCGCATTATGACCGGGTTCATGACCGTCGGGCGGCCGAGTACCCTCAGAACACGTGAGCGCATCCAACACTACCCAGCAGAGCCTTCTGCACGAGGTAGAAGCGTTGGTGGCAGCCCTCATGGGTGATGCCCTACCAGCGGAGATCACATCCATCGCGGAACGGCTCGAGGCAGCCGCAGACCAGGGTGACGACGTCCCGGCCGGTGCCATTGAGGAAGTGCATTCCGCGATCAGGTTGGTGCGCAACGGCCAGCCGTGCGCCGCGGTCAGCGCACTGCTCTCCGCACGCTTAGAACTCGGCGCTCCCCCGCGCTGATCGTCACGCCCCTGCCGGCGTGGACGACAACGCGCTCACCAGAGCACTACGCGCAGCAGTGCGCGGTGAGGTCGCAGCGGACCGTGGGACCCGCGCGCTCTACGCCACCGACGCTTCGAACTACCGGGTACCGCCGCGCGCCGTCGTGCTACCACAGAATGTCGAGGACGTGGCCGCGGTCATCGGCGTCTGCCGCGAGTTGCGGGTGCCGCTTACCGCGCGGGGCGCCGGCACGTCAATAGCGGGCAACGCCATCGGTCCCGGCGTGATCCTCGACTTCTCCCGCCACCTCGATGCGGTGCTCGAGCTCGATCCGGTAGCCCGGCTGGCGCGGGTGCAGCCCGGAGTCGTGCTCGACACGCTGCAGGCCGCCGCTGCCCGGCATGGCCTGCGCTTCGGCCCGGACCCGTCCTCGCACAGCCGCTGCACGCTCGGCGGGATGATCGGTAACAACGCCTGCGGGACGCACTCAGTGGCCTGGGGCACCACTGCGCAGGCCGTCGAAGAGCTCGTCGTGGCGCTGCCCGACGGGTCCCGGTTGGTGGCCGGCGCCGGAACGTTGCCGACTGCGGTGGCCAATCTGGAACGCGAGAACCGCGCGTTGATCCGTACCGAACTGCCGGACTGGCCGCGCCGCGGTTCCGGTTACGCCTTGCAGCATCTGCTGCCCGAGCACGGGTCGCTGCTGGCCCGCGCCCTGGTGGGCACCGAGGGAACCTGCGCGGTGCTGATGGAGGCGACTGTGCGGCTGGTCGCGCCGCCGCCGGCGGTGGCGTTGCTGGTGCTGGGGTTTCCCGATCTCGCTGCGGCGGGGGACGCCGCGCCCGGGTTGTTGCACCACCACCCTCTCACTGTGGAAGGACTGGACGCCGCGCTCATCGCGGCGTTGGGCACCCGTCAACGTCCTGAGCTGCCTGCGGGTGCCGCCTGGCTGCTTGTCGAGTTCGGCGCGGACGTGTTGGACGGGGCGGTGGCGTCGGCTCGCGCCGTGGCGTCGGAGCTGGATTTCCCGCATCTGGTGGTAACCGATGCGGCGCATCGGGCAGCGCTGTGGCGCATCCGCGAGGCCGGCGCCGGTCTGGCGACCCGGCTACCCGACGGATCGCAGGCGTGGCCGGGTTGGGAAGACGCCACGGTGCCGCCCTCACGGCTCGGCGACTACCTGCGCGGCTTTGCGGACCTGCTCGCCGAGCACGGCAGGCGAGGTGCGGTGTACGGGCATTTCGGCGAGGGTTGCGTGCACGTGCGCATCGATGCCGACGTGGTGAGCGCGCCTGGGCGGCGGAACTTCCGGCAGTTGCTGGAGCAGGCCGCTGACCTGACGGTCTCCCATGGTGGGTCGCTGTGCGGGGAGCATGGTGACGGGCGGGCGCGTGGTGAGCTGCTAAGCCGGATGTATCCGCCGGCGGTGCTGCGCCTGTTCGCGCAGTTCAAGGCGATCTTCGATCCGGACGGTCTGCTCAACCCCGGAGTGCTGGTGGATCCCCGTCCGCTGGACGCCGATCTGCGTCCCGGGCGTGAGCGCCCGGTGCCGGTGAGCCTGGCGTTGCAACAAGACGGCGGCAGCCTGGTGGCGGCGACCCGGCGCTGCGTCGGCGTCGGAGCGTGCCGGCAGCTGGGTGGGGCCGGGGTGATGTGCCCCAGTTTCCAGGTCACCCGGCAGGAGAAGCACTCCACCCGCGGCCGGGCGCACCTACTGGCCGAGATGCTGGCCGGTGATCTGGTGACCGGTGGCTGGCGCTCGCCGGAGGTCGATGAGGCGCTGGATCTGTGCCTGGCCTGCAAGGCGTGCGCATCGGAGTGCCCGGTCAACGTGGACATGGCCACTTACAAGGCGGAGTTCCTGCACCAGCGTTACCGGTGGCGGCTGCGACCGCGCTGGCACCACACGCTGGGTGGTTTCCCGCTGGCGGCTCGGGTCGGTTCGTCGGCGCCGGCGGTGGCGAACTGGGTCGCGCCGCGGTTGGCCGGGCTGGGCGGGATATCCACGGCCCGCCCGCTGCCCCGGTTCGCTCGTTACCGGCCGCCCAGCGAGGGCGGCCGGGGCTCTTGCGGTGCGGTGTTGCTGTGGCCGGACTGCTTCACCCGGTGTTTCGACCCGCAGGTGATCCACGCCGCCGCGCGGGTGCTCGCGGCGGCCGGTTTCACCGTCCGACTGCCGCGGGGAACGGTGTGCTGCGGTCTGACCTGGTTCACCACCGGTCAGTTCGGCATCGCGCGGCTGGTGTTGCGCCGGAGCCTGCGGCTGCTGCGGGCAGCGCTCGCGGCCGGAGTACCGGTAGTGGGGCTGGAACCGAGCTGCGTGGCCATGCTCCGCAGTGATCTGGTGGAGCTGCTTCCAGACCATCCGGCGGCGGCCGTGCTGGCGCAGCGGGTTCACACCCTCGCCGAGGTGCTGCGCCAGCGCGCGCCGGACTGGCAACCGCCTGAGCGCCCGGACAATGCGGTGCAGCAGGTGCACTGCCACCAGCATGCGGTGCTTGGCCATGACGCTGATGACGCGCTGCTGCGTCTGGCTGGGGTCCGGGTGCGGCGGGCCTCCGGATGTTGCGGGCTGGCCGGCAGTTTCGGCTACCAGCGCGGGCACGAGGAACTGTCCGCTGCGCTGGCACAACGCTCGCTGGTGCCGGCCATCCGGGCGATGCCCGGTGCGCTGGTGCTGGCCGACGGATTCAGCTGCCGCCAGCAGATCGTCCAAACGACGGGCCGGCGCGCGCTGCACCTCGCCGAGCTCCTCGACCGGGGCATTTGCCGAGGGGAACCGCTGGGCGAGCGCTGAGCGGTGGGCGTTTTACCCCCTTTGGAGCCGGTTCACCTCAGGTAATCACCCGGTAGGAGGCTGCAACTGGCGATGAACGGTAGATAGGTTGCGCCGAGCGGTGGCGACGCGGATACATGCAGGTACGTGAGGACGAAGTTCAGGAGGGGCGAATGAGCCGACTGCCGAGCACCTACGATCTCGGTCTAGATACTGGCGCGGAACTGAGCAGGGGCTCGGTGCCCATGCAGCGCGGGCAGGATCCGCATCGCGTCACGGCCGAGCAGGTGGACCGGGCTCGCCTGTCGGTAGCCCGATCGGCGACCGGCGCCGAGGACTGCCGGATGCTGTTGGACATGTTGGGTCTCATCGACGGTGAGGATGGCATCCCTCCGGTACGTCGGTGACCCTGGTACGCCGATGACAACGCCGGGCGGTGACGGCGGTTAGCCGCCGACACGCGTACCCGTCGTGCACCCAATCACGGCGGTGTCCTATGCTGGTTGTGCTCACGGCGGGCCACCGGCGCGGGCAGGTCTGGACGACCAAGTCCCCATCGTCTAGCGGCCTAGGACTCCGCCCTTTCAAGGCGGCAGCGCGGGTTCGAATCCCGTTGGGGGCACGAGAGCAAGGCCCAGTGGCGCAGTTGGTTAGCGCGTCGCCCTGTCACGGCGAAGGTCGCGGGTTCGAGTCCCGTCTGGGTCGCTTCAACACACCGCGGGTCGCTGGCGGCCCGCACGGCCAGGTAGCTCAGTTGGTACGAGCGTCCGACTGAAAATCGGAAGGTCGGCGGTTCGACCCCGCCCCTGGCCACCACCTCTTATCAGCGCAAACACTCATTTTGGGTGATCTTTAGTTGATCTTTGTCCAACGGACTGTCCAATTCCGCTGCTTACACTGCCTCTCATGGCACGCAGGAAGCAGGCTCCGAAGGACCTGACCGGCATCCGCCAGCGCGGTGGCCGGTACCAGATCCGGCTGTTCGGTGGGCAAGATCCGGTGACCGGCAAGCAGGTGATGCTGACCGGTTCGGCCGAGGACGAGGAAGCGGCGATCAAGCTGCGGGACAAGTTCCGGCGGCAGGTCGCGGAGGCGACAGCGGCGCGCACGAGCGTGACGATGGGCTACCTGCTCGACGAATGGCTGGCCGGGCATCAGGTTGAGGAGACCACCCGGACCAGCTATCGGGTGGCGATCGAAAACTTCCTCAAACCTGCGGTTGGCGACACTACGCTGACGCGGCTGGCGCAGCTCGGTGCGCGCCCGTTCGAGCAGCTTTATGC
>JBHELN010000374.1:0-4581 GCA_046263115.1 Pseudonocardiaceae bacterium
ACCACTGCGTGATCACCAATTGCGGTCCGGATCGCAGCCGCCTCGGCAACGTCACCGACCGGGGTGGCGGTGGCGTGCGCGTTGACGTGCCCGACGTCGGTCTTGGCTAGTCCGGCAGTGCGTAGCGCGGCAGAAATCGCCCTGCCGGCTCCGATGCCTTCCGGCTCTGGCGCGGTGATGTGGTACCCGTCGGAGCTGGTGCCCACCCCGGCGAGCCGAGCGTGCCGGGTGGCTCCACGAGCTGCGGCGAACTCCGCTCGTTCCAGCACCATCGCTCCGGCGCCCTCGCCCAGCACGAACCCGTCCCGGGCGATATCGAATGGCCGGGAGGCCCGTTCGGGCTCGTTGTTGCGGGTGCTCATGGCCCGCATCTGGGCGAATCCAGCCAAGGTGATGGGAAGGATGCACGCCTCTGCTCCGCCGGCCACCACTACATCGACCTCGCCTGCTCGTAGCATTCGCCAGGCGATGGCCAGCGCCTCGGCACCTGAGGCGCAGGCCGCGACGGGCGCGTGCACCCCACCGCGGGCACCGAGGTCCAAGCCGACATGGGCGGCCGGCCCATTGGGCATGAGCATGGGAATGGTCAGCGGCGAGACCTTGCGCATCCCCGCGTTCTCGAGCAGATCATCCTGCCCGAGCAGGGTCAACGCACCACCGATACCGGTGCCGATCACCACGCCCAGCCGCTCCGGCTCGACCTCGGGGGCGCCGGCGTGCTGCCAGGCTTCCCGGGCGGCGATCACCGCCACCTGCTCGCACCGGTCCCAGCGGCGGGCCTGGACCCGCGGAAGGCAGTCGCTTGGATCGACCGCTAGCTTCGCGGCGATCCGCACGGGCAGGTCGTATCGATCAACCCAGTCCTCGGTCAACGCGACGACGCCGCTCTTGCCGGACCGCAGGGCGTCCCAGGTCGATGTGACGTCACCACCGAGCGGGGTCGTCGCACCAAGCCCGGTGATGACAACCTCAGTGGTCATGTTCACCTCCGCCCAAGATGAGGTAACGCGCACGCCGATGGGCCAGCTGGCCTGTCGTCGGGGTCATGTGGTCTTGGCTACGTAGTCCACCGCGTCGCCGACGGTCTTGAGGTTGGCCAGTACGTCGTCGGGCACCTTGACGCCGAAACGGTCCTCCACCTGTACTGCGATTTCCACCATGGACAGCGAGTCGATGTCCAACTCGTCCACGAAGGACTTATCCGGGGTGATCTCGCTGGTCTCGACCCCCGCTACCTCGTTCACAATCTCGGCAATGCCGTGGAGGATCTCCTCGTTCGTCACTGGTGTATGTCCCTTCTGTCGGTCTCGATGATCGGGATGCAGCGTCCCCTGCGGCGATGCATTTTCCAGGTGCGCAGCCTGAGCTTCACGGCAGGACCACCGCCTGGCTTGCATAGGACAATCCGGCGCCGAACCCGACCAGCAGCGCTAGGTCCCCGGAACGGACTCGGCCCTCGGCTCGCATGTGATCGAGCGCGAGGGGTATCGACGCCGAGGACGTGTTTCCCGAGTGGACGATGTCGTCGGCGACCACCATATCCTTCCGGGCTCCGGCGGCCCGGATACGCCTGGCGATGGCCTCGACGATGCGCAGGTTGGCCTGATGCGGCACCAGCACATCGACATCCTCGGGGGCGAGCCCGGCCAGCTCCAACGCGCGCAGCGCCACAGGCGCGATCTTCGTGATCGCCCAGCGGTACACCTCCTGCCCCTCCTGGCGGATGAAGGAGTGGCGGTCGGCGATCACGATGGTGTCGACCAGGTCCCCGGCGCTACCGGCCGCGATCGGACCGATCCCGGGCCGCTCACCGTGCTCGACCGGGCCTACCACGGCCGCGCCGGCTCCGTCGGCGAAGATGATGCAGGTCGAACGGTCCATCGGATCGACCCAGTCGGACAGCTTCTCGGCGCCGATCACCAGCACCTGGCGTGCGGAGCCCGCGCGGATCATGTCCGATGCGATGCCCAGCCCGTAGCAGAAACCTGCGCACGCGGCGTTGATATCGAAGGCTGCGGCAGCCCGCACCCCGATGCGGTCCGCGGTCTGCCCGGCCGCATTGGGGATATACGAGGGCATCGTGCAGGTGGCGACCAGCACCGCGTCGATGTCGCAGGGCGCCAGCCCAGCGTCGGCGAGCGCCTTGGAACCCGCATCAACTGCCATGTCGACGACAGACTCGTCGGCGCGCGCTAAGCGCCGTTGCTCGATTCCCACCCGGTCGCGGATCCACTGGTCAGTGGTGTCCACCCCGCGGGCAGCGATGTCGGCATTAGTCACGATCTGCTCGGGTTGTGCTGTGCCCAAACCCAAGATGCGCGCGCCGGCGATGGGAGTGAGCTGCCGGATGTGGGGGCTCACGCGTGGATTCCTGAACGGTCGGCCCGACTCGCATCACTGAAATGATCGGCGATCAGCTCAGCGACCTGGTCGAGGTCCTCAGGTGTCTTGAGGGCCAGCGTGACCGTGCCCCTCATGTCCCGTTTGATCAGTCCGGACAGCGTGCCGGCAGGCGGCAGCTCGATCGTTGCGGTGACGTGCAGGGCGCGCAGCGTGGCCATGCAGCTGTCCCAGCGGACCGGCTTGGTAACCTGCGCAACCAGCCGATCCAGCATCTCGGCGCCCTCGGGAACCAGCTGCCCGTCGGCGTTGGACAGCAGCGGTCGGGTCGGGTTCTCGGCGGTGAGCTGCGCGGCGTACTCAGCCAGAGCTCGCTCGGCCGGCGCCATGAAATGGGTATGGAACGCCCCGGCTACCGGCAGCGGTATCACCCGCGTTCGGGCCGGCTTGTGCGCGGCCAGCGCCGTCAGCGCGTCGAGCCGGCCTGCGGCGACGATCTGTCCGGTGCCGTTGTGGTTGGCGGCGTCCAAGCCGAGCTGAGCCAGCGCCGCCATGACCTCGTCGCGATCACCTCCGAGCACGGCGGACATCCCAGTACCCGCCAGTGCGCACGCCGCAGCCATCTCCTCGCCACGGACAGTGGCGAGTGCGACGGCCTCGTCGGCGGTGAGCATCCCGGCGATCGCTGCCGCGGTCAGCTCGCCGACTGAGTGCCCGGTGACCGGGGCGTCGGTCGGCAGGTCTAGCCGCCGGAGCAGGTGCTCTGCGGCGAGCAGTGAGAGCGCCACGATCAGTGGCTGGGTCACCGCGGTGTCCTTGATCTCGTCGGCATCCGCCGTGGTGCCGAGGCGCCGGAGATCGAGCCCGGCACTGACCGACCACGCCGCGATCCGGTCCTCAGCACCCTCCAGCTCCAGCCAGGGTGCCAGCATGCCGGGGGCCTGGGCGCCTTGGCCGGGAGCGAGCAGTGCGATCATCGGTGTCCACTGAACACCCTGGCTGGCCACGGCGGTGATGCTGGCGGTCACGAAGTCCACCGAGCCATTCTTGTGGAGTGTCTACAAGCACACGTCTGTGGCGCCTCGCCCGGTCACACCGCCGCCTGGGCGAGTCGGTGGGCTACCACACGGCTACCACAGGCCGCGCGAGCGGGCCAGCCGACCGACCGCCAGGCCTACTCGCAGGACCAATCCGTCTCGTGGGTCGCCGGGCACCCGTCCGGTGATCTCGGCGATGCGGCGCAGCCGGTAGCGCACCGTGTTGGGGTGTACGAACAACCGCCGGGCACAGGCCTCCAGTACTCCGCTGGCGTCGAAATAGGCGTCGAGCGTTTCAACGAGGCCGCCGCTAGCTGCCGTGAGGGGTCGCATCACCTGATCCACCAGCAGCCGTTCCGCCTCGGGGTCTCCGGCCAGCGCACGTTCGGGCAGCAGCTCAGCCGCCGGTACCGGGCGCGGCGCCGAGGGCCAGGCCGGCACTGCCCGCAGCGCCGACAGGGCGTCGGCGGCGCTGCGGTGCGCCTCGGCCAATGACGGCACCGTCGGTCCGACGACCACCGGACCGGCCCCGAAGGCGCCGATCATCCAGTCCGGATCGTCCGGCAGCTCGGGGCGGCCGCTGACCACGAGCACCAGGCGTGAACCCTGCACCCCGACGAGTACCCCCCGCCCGGTGCGCACCGCGATACCCCGGATGTCGGAGAGCAACTCAGGGTCGCCGTCCGGGGGTGGATTGCCCACCAGCACCGTCGCCGGTGCCGCTGGTTCCAGGCCCAGCGCCGCCGCGCGGGACAGCAGCGACTCCTCGCCGTCCCCACGCATGATGCCGTCCACGACCAATGCTTCCAGCCGTGCGTCCCAGGCGCCGCGAGCCTCCGCGGCACCGGCGTAGGCGCTGGCGGCTGCGAAGGCCACCTCCCGGCTGTAGCGAAGCGAGGCCTCGGTGAGCAACGCGCGCTCCGCGTCGTCGCCAGCGAGCTCGGGCAGCTGCTGCTCGAATACCGAGGTAGCGATCCGAACCAAGTCGACGGTCTGGCGCAGGCTTACCCAGCGGCTCAAATCACGCGGAGCGGTGCGGAACGGGCCGGCCGAGAGTTTTATCGAGTGCGGGGGATCCGTGAGCCACTCGACGAAATTCGCCACGCTGGTCTGGGTAACCAGCAGGATGCCGGCTCGCTGGTCGGCCGGTAACCGGCGGAACCACGGATAACGCAGTTCCATCTCGGCCACACTGGCCGTGGCG
>JBHELN010000375.1:0-3225 GCA_046263115.1 Pseudonocardiaceae bacterium
CTCGGTGTTCGAGCAGCTCGGCCTGGCCTACCTCGGCCCGATCGACGGCCACGACATCGCTGCGGTGGAGGCCGCTCTACACCAGGCCCGATCGCTGGGACGCGCGGTCGTGGTGCACTGCGTCACCGTCAAGGGCAAGGGATGCCCAGCCGCCGAGAACGACGAAGTGGACTGCCTGCATGCGGTATCCCCACCCACTCGAAACAGCGGCCAGTCCTGGACCGCGGTACTGAGCGATGAGCTGGTCGCCATCGCTTGCGAGCGCACCGACGTGGTCGCGCTGACCGCGGCGATGCTGCACCCGACCGGCCTGCACCGCTTCGCCGCTGAGTTTCCTGACCGGGTGTTCGACGTCGGGATCGCCGAGCAGCACGCGGTCACCACTGCGGCGGGGCTGGCGATGGGTGGCCTGCACCCGGTGGTGTGCGTCTACGCGACATTCCTCAACCGGGCCTTCGACCAGGTGTTGATGGACGTGGCGCTGCACGAGCTGCCGGTCACGTTCGTCCTGGACCGAGCCGGCGTCACCGGCAACGACGGCCCCTCGCACAACGGGATGTGGGACCTGTCGCTGCTCGGCGTGGTACCCGGGATGCGGGTGGCCGCGCCGCGGGACGCGGCGCGGCTGCGCGCGCAGCTGCGCGAGGCGATCGCTCACCAGGGACCGGCCGCTGTGCGGTTCCCCAAGGGCGCGGTGGGCCCGGACCTGCCGGCGATCGGCCGGATCGGCGCGGCGGACGTGCTGGCCCGCAACGGCTGTGGCGGCGTGCTCATCGTGGCCGCTGGTGCCTGCGCCCGATCCGCTGTGACGGCTGCCGCCGAGCTGGCGTTGTGCGGCCAGGACGTCACCGTGGTCGATCCGGGATGGCTGCTGCCGGTGGACCCGGCGCTGGCCCTCGCCGCGAACGGTTACCAGCTCGTGCTCAGCATCGAGGAGAACGCCGACGCGGGCGGCTTCGGTGACGCCGTGGGCCGCGCGTTGCGCGCCGTCGGATCGCGCGTTGCGATGCGCTCGATCACCCTCGGGTCCCAGTTCCTGCCGCACGGGGCGCGCAACGACCTGCTCCGCGCGCACGATCTGGACGTCGCCGGAATCGTTGGCGCGCTGCGCGCGCCTCGTGTGTGCCTAAGAGTGTCATAGCTCGCATTACCACTCACGAGCCCGACCGGAGGGAGGGCCCATGCGGGTCTTGCTCGTACACCCGAGCGCGTTGATGTATTCGGAGCTGTTCTTGCGGCTGGAGCCGTTGGGGCTGGAGCGGGTAGCGGGGGCCGCCCGGGATGCGGGCCACCAGGTCGGCATCATCGATCTGCAGACCCACACCCACGCCGAGCTCGATCGCGAGTTGGCCCGGTTCCGGCCGGATGCGGTCGGCTTCGGCCTTAACTACCTGGCGAACGTCCCTGAGGTGATCGACCTCGCGCACCGGATCAAGCGGTTGCGCCCGGCCCCGTATGTGTTCGCCGGCGGGCACTCGGTGTCGTTCATCGCCAAGCATGTTCTGGAGCAGGCCGACGGGGCGATCGACGCGGTGCTGCGCGGGGAGGGCGAGGTCGCCGCCCCGCTGCTGCTCGCCGCCGTACCCGACAACGCCGCGCACGAGGTACCCGGTGCCGTGACGTTGTCCGGCACCGGACCCGGCGCGCCCGGCATGCTGAGCAGCATCGACGCGCCGCTACCGGCCCGTGACCTGCTGCGCCGCCGCAAAAAGTACTTCATCGGGGTCCTGGACCCCGCCGCGTCGGTGGAGTTCACCCGCGGCTGCCCGTGGGATTGCTCGTTCTGCTCGGCGTGGACCTTCTACGGCCGTAGCTACCGGCGCGCCTCACCCGCAGCAGCCGCCGACGACCTGGCCGCGGTGCGGGAGCCGGGCGTGTTCATCGTCGATGACGTCGCGTTCATCCGCCCCGAGCACGGCGACGCGATCGCCGCCGAGCTGGAGCGCCGCAAGATCCGCAAGGATTACTACCTGGAGACCCGGGCCGACGTCCTGCTGCGCAACCAGGAGGTCTTCCAACGCTGGCGCCGGCTGGGCCTCAAGTACATGTTCCTGGGTATGGAAGCGCTCGACGCCGAGGGGCTGGACTTGTTCCGCAAACGCGTCAGCCCCGATGACAACTTCCGGGCACTGGAGGTTGCCCGCCGCCTCGGCGTGGCCGTCGCAATCAACCTCATTGTGGATCCGCAATGGGATACCGAGCGTTTCCGGGTGGTCCGGGAATGGGCGCTGCAGGTACCCGAGATCGTGCACCTGTCGGTGATGACCCCATACCCCGGAACAGAGATCTGGCACACCGAGTCCCGCAAGCTCACCAGCTTGGATTACCGGCTGTTCGATATCCAGCACGCCGTGCTGCCGACCAAACTGCCACTCGACCAGTTCTATCGCGAGCTGGTGAAAACTCAAGCGGTTATCAACCGTAAGCATCTCGGAGTGGCGGCGCTGGCCAAGACCGCGCGAATCGTAGGGCGGCATCTGCGGCACCGCCAGACCAACTTCGCTCGTATGCTGTGGAAGTTCCACCGGATCTACAATGCGCAACGCCAGTTTGCGGACCATTCTCGACCAGTTCGATATGAGCTGCCCCAGCCCCGACATGTCGATCTCGCTCCGCGTGATCGACGGCAACTCTATATTCACACCGCTGCCTCACGGGGATCCGTTTCGGGCTCTGTCGACGTGGGTAGGCCGTCAGCGCACACATAGCTGATAGGGAGTCGATTATGCGGGTGCTGGTCTTGGGTGGAGATGGATACCTCGGTTGGCCCACTGCGGTGCATTTGTCCGATCGCGGACATACCATCGGTGTCGCGGACAATTTCGCCCGCCGTGTTTATGATCACGAGTTGGGTGTCGAGAGTCTGGTTCCGGTGCACCCACTGCACGTCCGGGTGCGTGCCTGGGCGGAGCTGTCCGGCCGCCAGATTGACATTTTCTGCGGCGATATCACCGACGCCGCCTTCACCCGCGACCTGGTCAGTGGCTTTCACCCGGACGCGGTCGTGCACTTCGCCGAGCAGCGATCCGCACCGTACTCCATGATCGACCAGGCGCATGCCGTCTACACTCAGCGCAACAATGTCATCGGTACGTTAAACCTCTTATTCGCCATCGCCGATACCGACCGCGACATCCATCTGGTCAAATTAGGCACGATGGGTGAGTACGGCACCCCGAATATCGATATCGAAGAAGGCTGGCTCACCGTCGACCACAACGGACG
>JBHELN010000376.1:0-10985 GCA_046263115.1 Pseudonocardiaceae bacterium
GCAGCTCCAGTCATTGCGCACCGACCGGGCACGCGACCTGCGCGTCGCCGCCGTGCCGGCTGCGCCGGGAGCTGCGCTGGTGGTGGCTCGGGGATTGGACGCCACGCGAACCACCTTGGCCCGGCTCGGTCTGGTGTTCACGCTGGTCGGGGGCGCGGGTGTGCTGCTGGCAGCCGCGGCGGGCACCGCGGTCGCTCAGGGCGGCCTGCGCCCGGTGCAACGACTGACCGAGGCGGCCGAGCGAGTCGCCCGCACTGGCAACCTGCAACCCATCGCGATCTCTGGTGACGATGAGCTCGCCCGGCTCACCGGTAGCTTCAACAGCATGCTCGGAGCGCTGGCCGAATCGCAGGAACGGCAACGCCGGCTGGTTGCTGATGCCGGCCATGAGCTGCGCACTCCGCTCACCTCGTTGCGGACCAATCTGGAACTACTGGCCGCCTCCGACCGCCCGGACGCGCCATCGCTGTCTGAACAGGACCGCAAGGAGATCTCCGACGACGTGCGCGCCCAGGTCGAGGAGCTCTCCACCCTCGTAGGTGATCTTGTCGAACTCGCTCGGGAGGACGCCCCCCAGGTGGTGCACGAACCGGTGGAACTCACCGAGGTGGTGGAGCGGGCGCTGGCCAGGGCTGGCCGGCGTGCGCCCGACGTCCAGTTCGAAGTCGACCTCGCGCCCTGGCGCCTGCTAGGTGACGCCAACGCCCTGGAACGCGCCGTACTCAACTTGCTCGACAACGCCGCCAAGTGGAGTCCTGCGGGGGCGACGGTAGACGTGCGGCTGGTGCCTACGGGTCGGGGTACGGCTGCGGTGCAGGTAGCCGATAGCGGCCCAGGGATCGCCGAGGCAGACCGGCCCTACATCTTCGAACGGTTCTACCGCTCACCTGATGCGCGTACCCTACCCGGGTCCGGGTTGGGGCTGGCTATTGTTGCGCAGGTCGTCGCCCGTCATGGGGGAAGCGTGCGAGCCGGGCAGCGCCCGGAGGGCGGCGGCACGCTGATGACCGTCGAACTGCCCGGCAGGCCATCCACACAACACGTCTAGCTCATTCACATGCACATCTCAGGAATTCAGGACAACCTAGACACATGACCGACGACTCGCCGCGACCGCAACAGCCTTCCGAACCGTCCTGGTCGCCGGGCCCGCAACAAGCCGGATGGAAGCAGCCCTACGGCAGCTCGGCTGCGGGACCTTGGTCGGCTCAGGGTGGAGCGTCCCCGCCCACCGCCCCGATCGGGCTGCCGCCCTCGAGTACGCCGGAACCGCGCCGCAGCAGGCCTGTCGCAGGAGCCGTCGTGCTGTCGCTGATCGTCGCCCTGGTCGCCGGAGGCGTCGGCGGCGCGGTCGGCTATCAGTTCGCCAATCAGGGCACCGGCGCGATCAGCGCGCTGGACCTGCCCGTGCCGGGAGCCTTGCCGGCCGCCAACCTCCCGAACGGCTCGGTCGAGCAGGTGGCACAGCGGGTGACGCCCAGTGTGGTTCAGCTGCGGGTACACGGTTCCCGGGTGGCCGCCGAAGGCAGCGGAATCGTGCTCAGCGCTGACGGGCTGCTTCTCACCAACAACCATGTGGTGGAGCCGGCCGCTAACGGCGGTGACCTCGCCGCCGTGCTCCAGGACGGCCGCTCGGTGCCGGTGCAGATCGTCGGTAGGGCGCCGTCCTTCGACCTCGCAGTGGTGCGAGCCCAAGGCGTCACCGGTCTAGTCCCGGCCCAGTTGGGCAGCTCCGCCAACGTCCGGGTCGGTCAGGAAGTGGTGGCGATCGGCTCGCCACTGGGCCTGTCCGGCACCGTGACCAGTGGCATCATCAGCGCGTTGGACCGTCCGGTGCGCGCCGGTGGTGAGGGCAGCGGTCAGGAAACCGTGCTGGACGCCCTCCAGACCGACGCCGCGATCAACCCCGGCAACTCCGGTGGCCCGCTCACCGACATGCAGGGCCGCGTGATCGGCATCAATTCCGCGATCGCCTCGCTCGGCTTCGGTGGCGGGCAGGCGGGTTCCATCGGACTGGGTTTCGCGATTCCCATCGACCAGGCCAGGCGGATCGCCAACGAGCTGGTCCACAACGGCCACGCCACGCAGGCGTTGCTCGGCGTCACCGTGCCCGCCGGTCAGCCGGAGGACAACGCTGCCGTGGTCCAACAGGTCAGCCCCGGTGGCGCCGCTGCCGCGGCGGGAATCCAGCCCGGCGATAAGATCACCAAGGTGGATGACCGGTTGATCGACAGCGGGGATGCGCTGATTGCGGCCATCCGTTCCCATCCACCAGGTTCCCAAGTTACGCTCGTCGTCAAGAACGCGGCCGGGGCCACCCGCCAGGTCCAGGTCACGCTCGGCAGCCAAGAGGTGGGTACCCGCTGATTATGGCCGCCCCACGCGGAGATCGAGACCTGCTTCGCTCCTGAGGATCGCGCCCGCTACGGTGCTCGGCATGGAACGCAGCGTGCGCAATCTGGGGCGGGCTCTCGTCGTCATTGTCGACGATCGGGTAGCGCACGGCGAGCATGAGGACTCCACTGGTCACCTCGTGACGGAACTGTTGGAAGAAGCCGGTTTCGTGGTCGACGGTTCGGTGGTCGTGGCCGGTGAGTTGGTGGACATCCGCAACGCCCTGAATACCGCGGTGATCGGGGGCGTGGACCTGGTCGTCACCGTCGGCGGTACCGGGGTGTCGCCCAGAGACGTCACCCCAGACGCCACAGCCGGCGTACTGGACCGTCCGATACCGGGTATCGCCGAGGCCCTGCGGGCTTCCGGCCTCGCCGCCGGCGCGGTGGATGCGGGCCTTTCCCGGGGATTGGCCGGAGTGTCGGGTAGCACCCTCGTCGTGAACCTGGCGCGATCGCGTGCCGCGGTTCGTGACGGGATGGCCACTCTCACGCCGCTCGTCGGAAGGGTGATCGACGAGCTGTCCTGGCCAGATCAGGACTGAGCGCCCACACGCACCGGGGCGCTCACCCCAACACGACCGGTATCCAGGAAGCTGGAGCATCCACCACGACGCGGCCGAACATGCACCGTCGCGGGCCCGCAGGGGCGCCGCTCAGGAGCTTTTGGCTCCGTTTCGGCTCAGCGCCTGCCCGACCAGCTGGCTTACGCTGGTGAATTGGTCATGGAAGCGGCCGCCGGTGGCCGTGTCCACCGCAAAGACGGCTGCCTCGACACAATCGCGGGCGACAACACTTGCCTTCTCGACCAATGGGCCGGCCTTCTCCATAGCCTGATCGACGATCGGGCCATAAGTGACCGATACCTTCTCGGCGAGCGGGCCGATCTTGTCAATCGTGCTCTCCAGCAGCGGGGCCGCCATCTCCCTGGCCACCTCCACATACGGCGTGGCCACCTCCTTGGCCTGCTCGATGTACGGGTTGGCCTTCTCCAAGGCCATGTCGACGAGAGGAGTGGCCTTCTCCAGAGCTTGCATGACAACGGGGCCGGCCATGCCGATGACCGGGCTAGCCGCGTCCTTAACTTTCTCCACTAAACTCATGGTGGGAGCCCTTCCGGTGGTGAGAGATGGAGAGACCCTATCCTGGCACTGCGATCTAGTGGCCGGAAGTGATCGGTGCAGGCGGAGTCCTGCGATCACGCGGTCGGGGGGATGCCATCGTGGCGGACAGTGCGCCTGACAGCGCCAAACAACGTCACCGCGGATTGGAAGACGTGCCGCCCGACGATGCCGCCGACGACCGCCCGGATCTCGCGGCGGCCGACTCCGAGGCGCACGACCGGTGGCTTCAGGACAACCGACCACCGCACCATGACGTCGCCTGGTGATAGCTCCGCTGCTGTCAATGAACAGTGACGGTCAGGCTTTGAGAGATCGACGTCGCGGCGACCCTGGTCGCCGCAGCCGGATCCAGCGCGATCAGCACCAGCTTCCCGTCGCGTTGCGCGGTGCTGGATTCCAGTACGGCGAGCACCTGGGCGCCGCGGGCTAGCACCACCGGCTCGCCCTGCTGGGGGCCGACGGTCACCACGTCGACAGTGCTACCAGCACGCAACAGCGCGGCGACGCCCGGATCTGCTAACCGCAGCGGCACACTCACCAGCTCGGGATTGCTCGAAATCAACCGGGTGAGATCGGGCCCGGTCAGCCGGATATCGGTCAGGGCCTCACCGCGCCGGACCGGTGCGGCCAGCATCCGGCCCAGCACCGCGGCCGGAGACCGGGCGGCGCCGTCGGGCACCGTCTGCGCGGGTAGCCGGCGCACCGTCAGCTGGTTTGCCTCGACGACGGTGCCCGGGCCCAGATCCCGAGCGGCCACCACGATCATTTCGCCGGGGAATGGATCCCGGGAGGAATACAGCGCTGTGATCGCGGCAAGTCCGACCAGCACCGCGGCGGCGACTCGGCGCAGCAATAACGTTTGGCCGAACGCGGCTACCTGCCTGAGCTCATCCCACCGCTGCCGCAACTGTGGCGCGCCACCGGCGTGGTGTCGCCATCGCCCCATTGTGACCTCCGATCTTCCTCGTCACGGTCGTGACATTAGGCAAGATCGATTGGTCGGGGTAGCGCCGTCGCCGCTCGCTGTGGACAATCGTGCAGCTGTGGATAACTGCTCGGTCAGGAGGTAGTGGACTTCGCTGAGCCCGATGACGCCGAGGTTGTCTTGGAGTCGGAGGAGGGTTTCGACTCGGATGACTTGGAGCTGGACTTGTTCTCCGAACTGACCTCGGACTTACCGTTCGAGGTGGGCTTGTCCGAGTTGCTGGAACGGCTGTCGGTGCGGTAGAAACCGCTGCCCTTGAACACGATGCCCACCGACGAGAACAGCTTGCGTAGCCGCCCAGAACACTCCGGGCAGTCGGTCAGCGACGGATCGGTGAACTTCTGCACGGTGTCGAACCGGTGCTCGCACGCAGTGCACGCGTAAGAGTAGGTCGGCACGTTTCGCCCTCCACGTAACTGGCACTCTACCCACGAGAGTGCCAACTCGATGGTAGCAAGTTTAGCGGTCCCGCATGATATGGCCGGCGCGGTCGGTGAGCAGCGTGAACAAACCGCGTCCGGGAGTCAGTGCCGCGGTGACCGGGACGTCGTGCGGTTGCACCGGCACCGAGGCCAGCACCTCGTCGTCGCGCACCACAGCCACCAGCGGGATGCCGGGGCTGGCCAGCCGCAACGTCCGGTCGTAGTGCCCGCCGCCGCGCCCCAGCCGGGTCCCGTGCCAATCGACAGCCAGCGCCGGCACCAACACCAACGCGGCGGTGGCAATCGCCGCCGCACCCAGCGGTGGTCCGATCGGTTCGCGCAGTCCCAGCGGCCCAGCTCGCAGTGAACTCGCGCCGTTGTAATCGGCCCAATCCAGCGGGCCCTGGTGAGTAACCAGCGGAAGCAGCACCCGGCAACCGCGGCGCACCAGGGCGTCAAGTAACTGTGGAGAACCCGGCTCGGCATCCACCGGCCAGTAGGCGCACACCGTGGCGGGCCGGTCAACCGGCAGCGAAATTGCAGCCAGCGCTGCCGCCTCCGCTGCGCGCACTGCCACCGGCACCGCCCGCCGCGCCGCGACCAGCCGCCGCCGCAACTCCCACTTCGCGCTCTCTTGCATCCTGCCTGCCTGCGCCACCCTCCATGACCCCGACATGGAGACTTATCGGGGTTATGGAGGCCCCGACAACCCCGATAAGTCTCCATGTCGGGCGGGGGAGGAGGGCCGATAGGGTCGGGACTTATGTCGATGGATGCGGCAGGGTTCCGGACCGCGGTCGTGCCGGCTGCCGGGCTCGGTACCCGATTTCTGCCGACCACTAAGGCCGTGCCCAAGGAACTCCTTCCGGTGGTCGATACGCCCGCGATCGAATACGTCGCGGCGGAGGCGGCGCAGGCCGGGGCGCAGCGTCTGGTGCTCGTCGTCTCACCGGGCAAGGAGTCGGTGGCGGCGTACTTCGACGCCACCCCGGACCTGGAAGCCGAACTGCGTGGGCGGGACAAGGACGCGCTGCTGGGCAAGCTGCGCCGAGCCCCTGGATTGATCCGGGCCGAGGTTGCGCTGCAGCACAAGCCGCTTGGCTTGGGACACGCGGTCGGCTGCGCTGAACCGCTGCTGGACGAGTCCGACGACGCGGTGGCCGTGCTGCTGCCCGACGACCTGGTGCTGCCCACCGGAGTGCTCATCACGATGGCCGCGGTCCGCCGGCGATACGGCGGCAGCGTGCTGTGTGCCTTCGACGTCCCGCGCGAGCAGATCTCTGCCTACGGCGTGTTCACCGTCGAGGACACCGCCGACCAGGATGTCAAGCGGGTGCACGGGATGGTGGAGAAACCGACTCCCGAGGCGGCACCGTCCACATTCGCCGCGGCCGGCCGGTACTTGCTCGACCGCGCGGTGTTCGACGCGCTGCACCGGATAGCACCCGGGTCCGGCGGTGAACTCCAGCTCACCGATGCCATCGCGCTGCTGATCGCTGACGGTCATCCGGTGCATGCCGTAGTGCACCACGGCGTGCGCCACGATCTGGGTAACCCCGCTGGGTTGCTTCGGGCGTCGGTGGACTTCGCGCTCGCCGACCCGGAGATCGGCCCTGAGCTGCGCGGCTGGTTACGCGACAGGTTGGAGCGGGAGAGCACGTGAGGTCGCTGGACGAGCAGCTCGAGCGGGTGCTGGGCGCTGCGGTGCGTCCCGCGCCGGTGCGGGTGGCGATCTCCGAAGCGCAGGGCATGCTCTGCGCGGAGGAAGTGGTGGCGCAACGCTCGCTGCCGGGTTTCGACCAGGCCGCGGTTGACGGGTATGCGGTGCGCAGCGTGGATGTCACAGAGGTACCGGTGATCTTGCCGGTGGTGGGCGAGATCGCTGCGGGCTCGCGGCAGCCGTTGCGGCTGCAACCCGGCCAAGCGGTCCGGGTGGCCACCGGTTCGGCGCTGCCCGCGCTGGCCGATGCGGTGGTGCCGCTGGGGGACACCGAAGATGGGGTGGCCCATGCGCCCCGGGTTACGGTCGTGCGCGCGGTGCCCTCGAAAGCGTTCGTGCGCCGCGTCGGAGAGGACGTGCAGACCGGTGATGTCGCGGTACGACCCGGCGCGGTGATCGGTGCGGCGCAAGTGGGGCTGCTAGCCGCGGTGGGACGGGCCAAGGTTCGGGTACACCCGCGGCCCCGGCTGTCGATCCTGTCGGTCGGTGAGGAGCTGGTCGATATCGACCGCACTCCCGGTGTCGGGCAGGTCTACGACATCAACTCCTATTCGCTAGCCGCAGCCGCCCGTGATGCCGGCGCCGAGGTACACCGGGTCGGCATCGTGTCCAGCGATCCGTCGCGATTACGTGAGGCGGTGGAGAGCCGGCTGCTGGTGTCGGAGATCGTCGTGGTGACCGGCGCGGTGGGCGGGGCGACGGGTGAGCAGCTGTGCGGCGCGCTGGCCGAACTGGGTCCGTTGGACGTCGAGCGGGTAGCTATGCACCCCGGCTCGGTGCAGGGTTTCGGTCTGTTGGGCGCTGACTCGGTACCCACGTTCCTGTTGCCGAGCAACCCGATCAGCGCACTGGTGATTTTCGAGGTGTTGGTGCGGCCGCTGATCCGGCTGGCGCTGGGCAAGCGCAATCCCCATCGCCGTACCATCACCGCGCGTCTGCTGTCCCCGGTGACGTCCACGGCGGGCCGTCGCGGGTTCCTGCGTGGCCAGCTGTTGCGGGATCCGGATACCGCGGAATACCTGGTGCAACCGCTGGGCACCTCCGGTGCTCATCTGCTGGCCTCGCTGGCGGAGGCGAACTGCTTGATTCTCGTCGATTCCGATACCACCGAGGTTCCGATGGGCGAGCAGGTGGCCGTGAGCTTTCTCGCGCAGCGCGGATGAGGCGCCGTGTTCGGGTCTGGGCCTGATAGTCGCCATCCCGGCTGGCCGGCGCGGCTGGGCCCGGTGAAGGTTGCGGCGGGGGAGGTCGGGCTGCGTCCGGTGCGGTTGCGCGACGGCGCGACCTGGAGCCGTCTGCGCCTGCGCGATGAGGACTACCTGCGGATCTGGGAGCCCGAGGCGGAAGGCACCTGGGAGGAGCGCTTCACCCCGATGGCCTGGCCGGTGTTATGTAGCGGATTGCGTGCGACCGCCCGGCGGGGGCAGGCGTTGCCATTCGTCATCACGCTCGACGGGCGATTCGCCGGCCAGATCCCGCTGGGCAACGTGGTGCGGGGATCGTTTAGCTCGTGTTGGGTCGGTTACTGGGTGGAGTCGCGCGCGGCCGGGGGTGGTGTCGCGACGGCGGCAGTAGCGCTGGCGGTGGACCACGCGTTCGGACCTGTCGGGCTGCACCGGGTCGAGGCCACCGTTCGGCCGGAGAACGTGGCGAGCCTGCGGGTACTGGCTAAGCTCGGGTTCCGCGATGAGGGGCTGCTGCAACGCTATCTCGAGGTGGACGGCGCGTGGCGGGACCACAGACTGCTTGCCGTGACCCGCGACGAGGTCGGCGAAGGCTTGGTGCCACGCCTGCTCCGCTCCGGCCACGCCCATTCTCCCTAGCTCCGCGTGTCGCGCTCCCGTGCCCGGCGTGTCGCGCCCTCGTGTCCCGCGCGTCGTGCTCAAGCGCACGATCATCGCGGCGCGCCTCCGGTATCCGGATGGTGGTGATGACTACCGTGATCGGCGAGTTCAATACGGACAACGCGGGGGCGGACGGGGTGAGGGCGAGGAAGTGCCCAGCTCGCTGATCTTTGCTGCGCTGGCAGGGGCATGGCTCGTGGTTCTTGTTCCGATGGTCTCGAAGCGACGGCAGGAGGTGGTCCGCACCGCCGAAACTGCGCTCGCTGCTCGGGTACTGCGCCGGCCCGACCCTTCTCGTGCGGCGCCCCAGCGTGGTCAGGAGATCCCCATGATTCCTGGACGGGTCGTGCAGCGGGAGCCCGCTGTGGACGAGCGCCGTTATCGAGCGGGGCGCGGTGGGTACGACCCGGAGGTCGCCGCACAGCTGGCCCAGGCGAAGTACGCGTTTCGCCAGCGCGTGGTCCTTGGTCTGGCGCTCGCAGCGCTCGCCACCATCGTGCTGGCCTATGCGGTGTTCCCCCTGCTGTGGTGGCTGCACGCGACATTGGATGTCGCGATCGTCGCTTACCTAGGCTACCTGCGCCGCCAGGTGCGTATCGAAGAGCAGGTGCGACAGCGTCGGGCCGCCCGGCTTTCCGGTTCTCGGTCCCGGAACTCCGCTGCCGCCGACGTCCCCGCCGAGGTCATCCAGGATATAGAGCCGACCCATGAGCCGGCGGTATGGCCTGTTGCGGAGTTGCCGGCGACGCATCCCACCGCGGTGGCACTAGAGTTCGACGACGAGGACCCCATCTTCGATGAGCTGCAGCCCGTGTTCGAGCCGCCTTACCGCCGGGCGGCCGGCGAGTAGCCGATGACCGGCTGCTAAACTTTCCGCGCACCTCGGGGCTGTAGCGCAGTTGGTAGCGCGTCTCGTTCGCATCGAGAAGGTCAGGGGTTCGATTCCCCTCAGCTCCACCGATTTAGTCATTGTGCGAACCGCAGCTGTGGGAGCGGTTGGTGCTGGTTGGTTGGTGGTTGCGGGCTCGCTGTGGTGGTGGGGTTGGGGGATGCGGAAGACCGGGATGAGCCGGTCGGGTGCGGTGATGGTCACCTTTGCGACGAGGGCTTCGACCAATGCCTTGGTTTGGTTGTGGGTGCCGCTGGTGTGATCTCGGTGATGTAGTTGGCAATCTGGGTCAGGGTGGCGGGTTCAGGTGTGGTGGGCTTGTCGTCGAGGGTGCGGGTGAGTTCGTCGCGGTGGGCGCGGAGCTGGGTGGTTTTGGTGCGCAGCTGGCTGAGCCGGTCGGCGACGAGGTTCTCGTCCATGGTGCCGCGTTCGAATGCGGCCAGGTAGCGGTCGATGGTTTGGCCGGTTTTGGTCAGATCAGCTTCTACGGCGGCGAGTTCGGCGTGCCGGTCGGTGTGGGCGGCTTGGTGTTGGGCTTGTGCGGTGGTGATGGCGTCTGCGATTAGTTCGTGTTGGGTGCGGTAGAAGCTGGCCAGGGCATCGAGCACGGCGGTGTCGACGGCGTCGGCGTTGAGGCGGGTGAAGTTGCATTTGCTGGCGTCGTAGCGGGCGAGGGTGAAGCAGGTGTAGTAGCGGTAGGTGCGGGTGCGTCCAGTGGCGCGGGTGCCGATCATGGCTTTGCCGCACTGGGGGCAGCGCAGCAGTCCGGTCAGGACGTAGTCCGAGCCGGAGGAGGCGCGGTGGGAGTGGCTTTCCCCGCGCGCGTCGAGGATTGTTTGGGCGTCTGCCCAGGTGTCGGGGCTGATGATCGGCTGGTGGGTGTCGGTGACGGTGGTGTCGCGGAAGGTGAGTTCGCCTAGGTAGATGCGGTTGGTGAGCGCGCGGAGTACTTGGTAGCCAGACCAGGTGCCGCCGGTGGTGGTGCGGTGCCCGCGATCGTTGAGGGTGGTGGCGATGGTGCGGGAACCGAGCCGGTCGGTGGTGTACAGGTTGAAGATTAACCGGACGATGGTGGCCTCGTGGGGGTCGATGACCAGTGTGTGGGTGGTCTTGTCGACCTGGTAGCCGAAGGGGCGTTTGCCGCCCTTCCACTTGCCCTTGGCGGCTTTGCGTTCCATTCCGGCGATGACTCGGTCGATGATGGTGTCGCGTTCGAATTGAGCGAACATACCCAGCATCTGGACCAGCATGCGTCCCATCGGGGTGGCGGTATCGAATGGTTCGGTGGCGGAGCGGAACACCACACCCGTTTGCTCGAGTTCGTCGAGCAGCATCACCATGTCGCGCAGGTTGCGGGTGAAGCGGTCCACCCGATACACCAGCAACACATCAATCAGGCCTGTGCGGGTCGCGGCGAGGGAGCGGTGCAGTCCTGGTCGGTTGGTGCTCGCGCCGGAGGCGTCATCGGGGAAGCGAGCAACCAACCGCCAGCCGGGTTGGGAATCGATGTACGCGGTCAGCCGGGTGTCTTGGGCCTCGAGGGAGTAGGGCTGGTGCTCGTCATCGGTGGAGCGCCGAACGTAGATTCCTACCCGCACGTCATCGCCC
>JBHELN010000377.1:0-7477 GCA_046263115.1 Pseudonocardiaceae bacterium
GGTTGCACCGCCAGACCCATGCCGAGCTCGCCCCGGAGCAGGAAGCGGCGGTGAAGCTGGCGTTGACCGAAAAGGTTGCCGTCCTCACCGGCGGTCCGGGCTGCGGGGAAAGTTTCACGGTGCGATCGATCGTCGCCCTCGCTGCGGCGAAACGCGCCAAGATCGTGTTAGCCGCCCCGACCGGGCGGGCCGCCAGGCGCTTGGCCGAGCTCACCGGCCACGATGCCGTCACGGTGCATCGCCTGCTGGAACTCAAACCAGGCGGAGACGCCGCCTACGATAAGGACCGGCCGCTCGATGCCGACCTCGTCGTCGTCGATGAGGCCTCCATGCTGGATGTGTTGCTGGCCAATAAACTCACCAAGGCCATCGCGCCCGGAGCGCACCTGCTGTTCGTCGGAGATGTTGACCAGTTGCCCTCGGTCGGTGCCGGGGAGGTCTTACGCGATCTGCTCGCGCCGGGCACCCCGATCCCGCACGTGCGGCTGACCCAGATCTTCCGCCAAGCCAGCCACTCGGGAGTGGTCATTAACGCGCATCGCATCAACGCCGGGGACTACCCGCGCACCCAGGGACTGGATGACTTTTTCCATTTCCCGGTGCAGGACGCCGAGCAGGCTGCCCAGCTCACCGTGGATGTGGTGGCCCGGCGGATTCCCGCCAAGTTCAGCCTCGACCCGCGCCGCGACATTCAGGTGCTCACCCCCATGCATCGGGGTGCTGCCGGCGCCGGTGTGCTGAACACCTTGTTACAGGAGGCGCTGACCCCGGCCAGTCCCGACGTGCCAGAACGACGCTTCGGCGGCCGCATCTTCCGCGTGGGCGACAAGATCACCCAGATCCGCAACAACTACGACAAGGGCGCCAACGGGGTGTTCAACGGCACCCAAGGGGTTGTCACCGCGATCGATCTGGTTGATCAGACGCTCACCGTGCGCACTGACGAGGACGAGGACATTGACTACGAGTTCGGTGAGCTGGATGAGCTCACCCACGCCTACGCCGTGAGTATCCATCGCTCCCAAGGCAGCGAATACCCCTGCGTCGTCCTCCCGATCACCACCAGCGCCTGGATGATGCTGCAACGCAACCTGCTCTACACCGCCGTCACCCGAGCCAAAAAACTCGTCGTGCTCGTCGGCTCCCAAAAAGCCATCGGCCACGCCGTCCGCACCGTCGGCGCCGGACGCCGTCACACCACCCTGGACTACCGGCTCAGCCACCAATAGCCCCGGCCACTGCCCACCCGCGATCCCGCAGCCGGACGCTCCGAGGCCGCCTCACCTGCCAGGTTGCTCACCAAGTTACATAGCGGGCGTGGTAGTGCTACCACCGATGGTTGCCGCCGGAGGATGTCTCATCGCATTGCGTTATCATACAGGTTATGGTGGTAATCCTCGGGCATGCCTATGTCCTATGCGCCGTTACTGGTATCAGTCCGATCTGCCGGAAGCGGCGATACGCCTGCGTATCACTGCCACATGATGATCTCTAGCGAGAAAGCAGGAAGCGACACACGAAACCAGGCCGGGTGACCGGGCGCGGCGGTAACCGCATTGGCACAGTCCGCCCGCGTCGTTGTTACTGTGCTGATTTGCGCTGTGGCAAGTGGGTGCGTTAAGGTGCGCGACACTGTAAGCGGGATGGAGGAAGTGGATTAAGCATGGCGCAGAAAACCATAGTGACCCTGGTCGACGATCTCACTGGTGAGGTGGCCGAGAACATCAGTACAGTCGAGTTCGCACTCGATGGTAGGGCCTACGAGCTGGATCTGACTGACGAAAACAGCGCGAAGCTACATGATGCGCTGTCTGAGTATGTTAAGGCAGCTCGAAAGATTGGTGGACGGCGTCGCAGCGGTGCGCGGCCAGGCCGAGCCAGTAAAACCACCGGGAAAACCAGCGGGCACGCCCCTGGTTACAGCCGCGAGACGCTGAAGTCGATCCGTGGGTGGGCGAAGAAAAACGGCCATAACGTCAGCGATCGCGGCCGACTACCCGCTGATGTGGTGCAGGCCTGGGAGACCGCCCATGCAGGGTCCAGGGCATAAGCACGGCTGTTGTCATAGCCAGGGTGGTTCCTATTGGCTGGCAAGCGGATCCGTTGGGGGATTGAACTGGTCCAGTGGGATTGCCGGGTCGATACGGCGCAGCCGTCCCTGGGTCATCGGTGAGTACGGGCCATCCCCTGCGCGCGATGTGGACGATGTGTCCAGCGCAAGCATCAAAGACGTCGGCGGCAAATAGCAGTTGGTCGACTTGGGCGGCAGTTGCGGCGTCGAGTTCGGCCAGGATTACCGAGGGGTGGCCCAGGATTTCGGCGAGTTGAGGCGCGGCATCGGGACGGACTGCGCGGACCTCGGCCAGGGCGAGGGTGGGCAGGTACAGCGGCAGCGACCGTGCCCAGGCGGTGTCGAACCAGGCCATCGCGGAAATGCGCCCGCGCACAAGCGCGGTCAACGCGGAGGCGTCGATGACTTTGCCGCCGATCACGCCGCGGTGTCGGGCGCGACAATGTGCCGCTGGCGGATCTCCTCATCGCCAGACCAGTCAGCACCGAATCCGGCATAGGCGCGGCGGTAATCCTCCCAAGTAGGGGCACCGTGCCCGGTGACCATTCGGCCGATGATCGCCCGGGCGCGTTCATCGTCGCTGGCATCGGGTGGCGCCAGCGGCGGCACGCTCGGGGTGTCAAGCTGGTGCTGGGTCGCAGCGCGCGAGGTCCACGACTGGCCATAGGCGGCGTGGCTGGCGTCGTTTCAAGATCGCAGCAGTTCGCGGTCGGGCCTGCTCGAACGCCGGCCGCGCCGGCTTGCGCAGCAGTCTTCAACACCGCGGCATGATCATGGTGGGGGCGGCGTGGCTGGACGTCACGTCGTTTTTCCGTGCTCGTTAGCTCGGCGTCCGCGCGCGACGAAAGAGGCGACGCCGCATGTTGGTCCTGCACGGCTTCTGGTCCACCTCGAACGGCTTGTGCTTGTGGTCCGAGGATTCCGATCTCACGGCGAAGAGCCCAAGCCAGGCGTTGCGCTCGGCCCGGCCGCATCCCTTCGCCGCACCCGCCGACGTGATCACCGGGATCCACGCGGGAAAGCCCGGCAGCGCGGTGCTGCTGTTGCCGTCGTTGCGGTCGGCGCCGCTGGACTCGCCGGAACTGATCCGGATTACGCCGCGCCCGGCACCGCAACACCCACCGGCGCTGCTGCCGTGGACCGTTCCGGTGGTGTGCATCGATGCCGCGTCGGCGCTGACCGCTCTCGACGAGCCCGTCGTGGATGTCCGGTATGGCGCGTCGATCGCCTACCTCGCCGACCTGGCGGCCTTCGCGCGGGAACTGGTCGAGCGCGGCCGGGTTTTGCCGGCACTCGCCCGCGACGAGTGCGGGACCGTGGCTTTGTGGCGTCCGGTGGTGCAGGGTCCGGATGTTGTCACGCTGAACTCGCTGGTCACCGCGATGCCGCCGGTGTGCCGGGCCGAGCAGGGAGAACACGATGCCCACGAGCTGGCCACCTGCGCGTTGCGCGGCATGCTGGATGCGGCCGTGCGGGCGGCGTTGCCAGCAGGGATCGATCTGCTGCCACCCCGGCGCGGCCGTCGCCCACAACGTCTGCCCGCTACGGAGGCCTGGCTCACGGCGCTGACCGCTCCGAACGGCCGGTTCGAGGCGGATGCGGACGAGCTCGACAGGCTGGTTGAGTCGCTGCGGCCATGGGAGGCCGTCGGGGTCGGCAAGGCGGGCCCGGCCAGGGCAACCTTCCGGCTCACCGAGACTGGGCCCGACGAGCCTGGGCCCGAGGAGACTGGGCGCGAGGAGACCCCGGCCGGCCCGGGTTGGCGGCTGGAATTCCTGCTGCAGTCCATGGCGGACCCCAGCCTGCTGGTTCCCGCCGGGCAGGCGTGGAATGACGGTGGCAGTCTGCGCCGGTGGCTGGAACGCCCCGAGGAGCTGCTGCTGGCCGAGCTCGGCCGGGCCAGCCGGATCTACCCCGAGCTGGCGTCAGGCCTGCACACGGCCCGTCCCTCCCATCTGGACCTGGATGCTGAGGGCGCTTACCACTTCCTGTCCACCGCTGCCCCGCTACTCGACGAGGCCGGGTTCGGAGTTCTGTTGCCGTCCTGGTGGGACCGGCGCAGCAAGCTGGGGCTCGCCATGTCGGCGTACACCCCGGTCGACGGGGTGGTCACCAAGGAAAGCAAGTTCGGTCGTGACCAGCTGGTGGAGTTCCGGTGGGAGCTGGCGGTCGGCGACGACACCCTGACCGAGCACGAGATCGCCGCGTTGGCCGAGACCAAGGCGCCGCTGATCCGGCTGCGCGGCCAGTGGGTGGCGGTGGACCCCGAGCAGCTGCGCCGCGGGCTGGAGTTCCTGGCGCGCGAACCCACCGGGCGCAAGACCGCGGCCGAGATTCTCGCTCTGGCCGCCAGCCACCCCGAGGACCTCGACACCCCGCTGGAGGTCACCTCGGTGCGCGCCGAGGGCTGGCTGGGCGATCTGCTCAGCGGAGCCGCGGCCCAGTCGCTGCAACCACTGCAACCCCCGCCCAGCTTCACCGCGACACTGCGCCCCTACCAGCAACGCGGCCTGTCGTGGCTGGCGTTCCTGTCCTCGCTCGGGCTGGGCAGTTGCCTGGCCGACGACATGGGACTGGGCAAGACGGTGCAACTGCTGGCCATGGAATGCCTGCAGCGCCACCAGGATCCCGGCACCGGACCGACACTGCTGCTGTGCCCGATGTCGCTGGTCGGCAACTGGCAGCGGGAGGCGGCGAAGTTCGCTCCCGGCCTGCGGGTCTACCCGCATCACGGCGGCGCGCGGCTGCACGGCGATGCGCTGCGTGAACACCTCAAAGACATCGACCTGGTGGTCACCACCTACGCCACGGCCACCCGCGACAGCGACGAGCTCGCCAGCCACGGGTGGCACCGGGTCGTGCTGGACGAGGCGCAGGCGGTGAAAAACAGCCTGTCCCGAGCGGCCAAAGCGGTGCGGCGGCTGGAGGCGGGTCACCGCGTCGCGCTCACCGGAACCCCGGTGGAGAACCGTCTCGCCGAGCTATGGGCGATCATGGACTTCCTCAATCCCGGCATGCTCGGATCGTCGGAGCTGTTTCGCACCCGCTATGCGATCCCCGTCGAACGGCATGGGCAGACCGAGCCCGCGCAACGGCTGCGCGCGATCACCCGCCCGTACGTGCTGCGTCGACTCAAGACCGATCCGGCGATCATCGACGACCTGCCCGAGAAGATCGAGGTCAAGCAGTACTGCCAGCTGACCACCGAGCAGGCCTCGTTGTACCAGTCGATCGTCGACGACATGATGGAGAAGATCGAGAACACCGAGGGAATCGAGCGGCGGGGCAACGTGCTCGCTGCGATGGCCAAGCTCAAGCAGGTCTGCAACCACCCAGCGCAGGTGCTGCACGACCGCTCACCCATCGGCACCCGGTCAGGCAAGGTGATCCGGCTCGAGGAGATCCTGGAGGAGATCCTCGCCGAGGGTGACCGGGTGCTGTGCTTTACCCAGTTCACCGAGTTCGCCGAAATGCTGCTGCCGCACCTGGCCGCGCGCTTCGACCAGGACGTGGCGTACCTGCACGGCGGTACCCCCCGCAAGCGGCGCGACGAGATGGTGGCCCGCTTCCAGTCCGGGCAGGGCCCGTCGATCTTCCTGTTGTCCCTGAAGGCGGGTGGAACGGGGCTGAACCTCACCGCCGCCAACCACGTGATTCACCTGGACCGGTGGTGGAACCCGGCCGTGGAGAACCAGGCGACCGACCGCGCGTTCCGGATCGGGCAAAAGCGCACCGTGCAGGTCCGTAAGTTCATCTGCACCGGCACCCTGGAGGAGAAGATCGACGACATGATCGAGGAGAAAAAGGCACTGGCCGACCTCGTGGTCACTGACGGTGAGGGATGGCTGACCGAGCTGTCCACCCGCGACCTGCGCGAGGTGTTCGCGCTGTCTGCGGGAGCCGTCGATGAGTAACCGGGCCGGGAAAAACTGGTACGGGCCGCGGTCGCGCCCGCGCGTCGTCGAGGGCGGGCTCAAGGTCCACAGCACCCGCGGTGCGATCGCGAAGACCTGGTGGTCCGAGCGATTCATCGAGGTGCTCGAAGGTATCGGCCTGGCTAACCGCCTTGCGCGCGGGCGAAGCTACGCCCGCACCGGGCAGGTGATCTCGATGGACGTGGGTCCCGGCTCGGTCACCGCCCAGGTGCAGGGCAGCCGGCCGCGGCCCTACCGGGTACGGATCGGGCTCACCGCGTTCGGCAAAGCCGAGTGGGCACAGGCCGAACGCTCTCTCGCCGGCAATGCCTGGTACACGGCCATGCTGCTGTCCGGCGAAATGCCCGACGACATCGAGAACGTCTTCGCCGGACTCGGGCTGTCACTGTTCCCGGCCACCGCGCGGGAGGTGTCACTGGACTGCTCCTGCCCCGACGCCGCGGTGCCGTGCAAGCACCTCGCCGCGACGTTCTACCTGCTTGCCGAGTCCTTCGACGCTGACCCCTTCGCCATCCTCGCCTGGCGCGGGCGTGAGCGCGAAGACCTGCTGGCCAACCTGCAAGCCGCCCGCTGCCCCGGTCCCCCAGCCGCCGACCGCGGCGAGCAGCCCAGCCGCCCGCTGGCCGACTACCTCGACTCCTACTTCGCCCCACAGGCCCCCACACGCACCCCGAGCCCGCCGGTGACCGCGTCCACAGCGCTGCTCGACCAGCTTCCCGACCTCGCCCTCGCGGTGCGCGATCGGCCGCTGACCGAGTTACTCAGGCCCGCCTACCGCACACTCGGGCACGGTGACAACCCAGAGTAACCGCCCCCGGACCGAGTGGCGTTCATCGTCGCTCCGATCGCTGGCCGGGCGGACTCGCCGCTCGCAGGCCTATCGGATGGGGCCGCGAGAGGGGACCTAGAGGCCCATGACAACGATTCCGCGGCGCGGTGGGCGAGGTCGGGCAGCACGCCGGTGTAAGCGTCAACGGTGAGCACGATGCCGGAGTGGAGATGCCGGAACCTGCTCACGAGGTGCCCCATGAGACCGGTCAATCAAGCCGGCGAGCCCTTCGGACTGATAACGGCTCAGCCACAAATCCACTGTGGGACGCGACACCCCCGCCAACGCGGCGACCTGCTTTTTCAATCGGCCTTCCGCATACTACAATACAATCTGCGCCCTGCTCGGCACCGGCGCCGGAACATCCGCACTCTCTACCATTTTCTGCAACTCGGCCCGCTACTCCGCGGTTAGCTCCACCGACCTATTTAACGCCGATCAAAACCGTGTAAGGCATCAAGGTTCACGAGACACTAGGTCGGCACTGTCAACGGCACGCGAATTTTGACGCCTTTTTGGGTCGTCAATAACGGCTCAGTAGAGGTCACTCCTGATCACAGCTGGCCGCGGGTCAGGGCTTGGACCGGGCCGTCGTTGTAGGATTCCCAGGCTCTAGATCGGATTCGATTCCCGTCACCCGCT
>JBHELN010000378.1:0-2732 GCA_046263115.1 Pseudonocardiaceae bacterium
TGGCGATGACCGGCGAAAAAGCGCACGCCACCGGCGTCGCGTGCACGGCGATGGCCGAACAGGTGCAGGTGGCGAATTGGTCAGTGGGTCAAGTCGCGCTGCGCGCGCAGACGCTGACGTCGCTGTCCTTGAACGGCTCCCCTGGTGGTCCGGGCATCGCCGGCCTACTCGGTTCGGACGTATGGAGCCGCTTCGGGCAGTTCCGGCTCGACTACCGAGCTGGCCGGTTGACGCTGCCCGGGCCCGAGCAAGCTGTCGCGCCGACGGTGGTTCCGGATCCGGCGACCGGGGCGGTACCGATGAAGGTCGTGCACTCGGATAAGGAGACATTGGCTCTGGTGCAGGTCAGCTTCGACGGGCACGATCCGATGATGTTCGTCCTGGACACCGGGTCGTCGACTTCAGTGGTGGATCGGGCTGTGGCGCAACGGCTCTCCCTGCCCCCGATCGGGCAGGCGCAGCACGTGACCGGGGTTTCTTGCGGCACCACCACGCAACCTGTCCACGTCGACTCCTGGCGGGTGGGCGCGGTCCCGCTGCCGGCGCAGAACCTGGACGGCATTGCACTGGCCATACCCGGCCTGAACGGCCTGCTGGCCTCCGACGTCCTCTACCGGTTCGGCACCATCACCGTCGATTACGCGGGTGGTCGGCTGATGCTGGAGGGCGCGGTGTCGTGAACTCGACCCGGCGGACCTCCCAAGTGCCTGACAGTGTCGCTGGCGTCGAGTTCACGACGCCGTAGGGTCGGGCCTATGACTACCGCGCTGGTCTGGATTTCTGGGGCGTCGGGTGGGATCGGGCAGGCGCTGGCCAAGACCGTCCCTTGGGACGGTGCTCGAGTGATCGGCATCAACCGGCAGCCTGCGAAGGGCTCGATCGAGCATCTTGAGGCGGATCTCGCCGATCCGTTGACATGGCCTGCGATCGGCGCTGCCTTCCGCCGGGAAATGGAAGAGTTTGACGGCGACCACTTGGCGTTCATCCACGCCGCCGGCACTGTCGAGCCGATGGGCTTCGCCGCCGAAGTCGACAGCGACGCCTACCTACCCAACGTGGTGCTCAACAGCGCCGCGCCGCAGGTTCTCGGTCAGCTGTTCCTGGCTGCTGCCCAATCGGTCGATGCCCGCCGTTACCTCGTCATGCTCACGTCCGGCGCAGCCAAGACGGTCTATCCCGGATGGGCGTCATACGGGGCGGGCAAGGCCGCAATCGACCAGTGGGTGCGCAACACTGGAGCTGAGCAAAGCCAGCGCGGGGGCGTGACGGTGTTGGCGGTCGCTCCCGGGACGGTCGACACCGCCATGCAGCACCGCCTGCGCAACACATCAGAGCACGACTTTCCGAGCCGAGGGAAGTTCGTTGATGTGCATGCCCAGGGCAAGCTCAGCGATCCCGAGCAGATAGCCGGCAAGATCTGGGCTTTGCTCGATCGGGATCTCGATAACGGCAGCGTGGTCGACCTTCGCAAGCTCGACTAAATTTCGTACCGCGGCTCAGGCTGCCGCGCCCTCGCCAGCGGATGTGGCATCCAGCGCGGCCAGGTAGCCGTCGCGGTAGCCCTGCTGGTTGGGGTGATACGGCCCAACGAAGCTCGGCACGCTCGGACCGTTGATCCACGGGTCGGCCGAGCACACACCATGGCCAGCAAACTCGTCCCGGACGTCAGCGAAGCCGAACCCGGGTTGCTGGACCGCAGTTTTGTAGATAACGCTGTCGATGACGTCGGCGCCTTCGTTGAGCTTCGTGCGCCGGGTCAGGTTCGGTGCCAAAGGATCAGAGCAGCCCGGTGTCAGCTCGAACAGCCTCGGATAGTCGAGCACGATCACGTGAGCGCGCGGCGCGGCGCCGCGGGTCGCTGCGTACACCCGGGCCAGTCGGCCCGGCAGCACCGAACGCGCGAAGTCCTCAGCCGCGTCGACTGCGGCGATGCACACGCTGTCGCTCGCGGCGACCGTGCAGGTCCGCAGGATCGAGCCGAATCCGGCGTCATTACCACCGATAGTGATCGTCACCAGGTCGGTTCCGGGATCGAGAGCGGTGATCTGGTCGCCCAGCACGTCACCGGTCGTGGCTCCGGAGCAGGCGACGAACCGGAAACTGGCCGGGTTGTGCTCGGCGGCCCACAGTGGCGGGTAGGACAGCGGGCTGCGGGCACAGTCACCGCTTGCCGGGTCGTAGACACCCGTTCCGACTCCGGAGGAGTAGGAATCGCCCAAGGCGACGTAGTCGACCACGCCAGCGACCGGCGGCGCGTGCAAGCGTTCGCCGGTGGTCGCAGCGGCCGCCGTGGCGGCGGCGATCAACGCCCCTGCCACGGCCGCTAGCAGCGCGGTCACCCGCTTCAGGTCAGCTACCTGCAAAAATCCAATCTTAATGATCATCGTGCCTTTCCGGCCGCCTCGACGCGAACGACCTCGCTGAGAGGCACTTCGCGGGGGCAGGATAAGCATTACGGGCTGTGGCTGTCAGTGACCGCTCTCGGCGAGTCTTCGAGTAGGTCAGGTCACACTCGGTCGTCGGCGGGGATCCACGCCGGTGGGTGCAACTTGTCCGGGGATGGGACGAACACGCCGCAACGGAACAATGACGCTGGGGAATGCGCTGCATCGTTACCGCGCAGCCCCCGCGTTAGATCGATCAACCCCGGCCTAATGCGGATGTCCGCTCACTGAAGAGCAGCGAAATTTCGGTATCAGGACAGCCTGCTCGGCATCTAATCTGTGAGGGGA
>JBHELN010000379.1:0-3449 GCA_046263115.1 Pseudonocardiaceae bacterium
CTGCTGGTCGGAGACGCCGGCGCGCTTGGCGCGGCGCAACAGCGGCTCATCCAGTTTGATCGCGGCGACCAGATCAGCGCGCAGTTCGACGAGGCCGGCGATCTGGTCGACGAACCAGGGATCGATACCCGACGCCTGCGCGACCTGCGCGACCGTCGCGCCCAGCCGCAGTGCTCGCTCCACGGTGTAGAGCCGCCCGTCATGGGGAACGGCCAGCGCCGACAGCTCCGAGCCCACCGTGGCATCGGGCGGATCCGGCTTGGTCCAGAAGCCGGCGGCGGGAGTCTCCATCGAGCGCAGCGCCTTGCCCAGGGCCTCCGGGAAGGAGCGACCCAGGGCCATGGCCTCACCGACGGATTTCATCGTGGTGGTGAGTGTGGGATCGGCACCGGGGAACTTTTCGAAGGCGAACCGAGGCACCTTGACCACGATGTAGTCCAGGGTGGGCTCGAAGCTGGCTGGGGTCTCGCCGGTGATGTCGTTGGTGATCTCGTCGAGGGTGTAGCCGATGGCGAGCTTCGCGGCGATCTTGGCGATGGGGAAACCGGTGGCCTTGGACGCCAGCGCGCTCGACCGCGATACCCGCGGGTTCATCTCGATGACAACCAGCCGGCCGGTGGCCGGATGCACCGCGAACTGGATGTTGCAGCCGCCGGTGTCCACCCCGACTTCCCGCAGCACCGCGATCCCGACGTCGCGCATGTGCTGGTACTCGCGGTCGGTGAGGGTCAGCGCCGGGGCGACAGTTACCGAGTCCCCGGTGTGCACGCCCATCGGGTCGACGTTTTCGATGGAGCACACCACCACCACGTTGTCCCGGTGATCGCGCATCAGCTCCAGCTCGTATTCTTTCCAGCTCAGCACGCTTTCCTCGATGAGCACCTGGTGCACCGGGCTGGAAGCCAACCCCATGGAAACTATGCGGACTAGGTCGTCATTAGTGTGCGCCATCCCGGAGCCGAGGCCACCCATCGTGTACGACGGCCGGATCACCACCGGCAGGCCGAGCTCGTCGACAGCCTGGTGGGCCTCGCCCAGCGAGGAACAGACGGCGCTGCGCGGCACCTCGGCTCCCACCGCGCGCACCACGTCCTTGAACTTGAGCCGGTCCTCGCCGCGCTGGATTGCCTCGATGTCCGCGCCGATCAACTCGACGCCGTACCGGGCCAGCGCGCCACGCTCGTGCAGGGCGACCGCGGTGTTCAGCGCGGTCTGCCCGCCCAGGGTGGCCAGCAGTGCGTCGGGTCGCTCAGCGGCGATCACCTTCTCGACGAACTCCGGGGTGATCGGCTCGATGTAGGTGGCATCGGCGAACTCCGGATCTGTCATGATCGTCGCCGGGTTGGAGTTCACCAAGCTGACCCGCAACCCCTCCTCCCGCAGCACCCGGCACGCTTGGGTCCCGGAGTAATCGAACTCACATGCCTGCCCGATCACAATCGGCCCAGACCCGATCACCAGCACGTGCGAGATGTCATCCCTGCGCGGCACAGCAGCCTCCACACCCCGCACCCGGTCTTATGAATGGTTGTTGTGCACCTTTTGGGGTCGCGTTGCGGGCCTCTATGGGCGCTTGTGCACGTCCGGGAGCCGCCAAATCCAGCGCGGTCATCGCTGCGCCTCCATCAGCGCGCAGAAGCGGTCAAACAGGTCGGCGGCATCGTGCGGACCGGCGGCGGCCTCCGGGTGATACTGGACGCTGAACGCGGGCACCTCCAGGCAGGTGACCCCCTCGACGGTGCCGTCGTTGGGGCAGAAATGGCTCACCACCGCGGCGCCGAAGTCGGAGTCGAAGCGCTCCCCCGGCTTACCGGCGACCGCGAAACCGTGGTTCTGCGAGGTAATGGCCACCCGCCCGGTGGCGTGCTCGACGACCGGGACGTTGATCCCGTGATGCCCGTAGCGCATCTTGTAGGTACCCCGTCCCAGCGCGCGGCCCAGAATCTGGTTGCCGAAACAGATCCCGAACAGAGGTACCCGCCGCGCCAACACGGCACGGGTCAGGGCAACCGCGTGGTCCGCGGTGGCCGGATCGCCTGGGCCGTTGGACAGGAACACCCCATCGGGCTGCTGCGCCAGCAGCTGCTCCACCCCGACGGCCGCCGGCAGCACATGCGTCTCCACGCCCCGAGCCGCGAGCATCCGCGGTGTGTTGAACTTGATTCCCAGATCCAGTGCCACCACGCGGAAGCGACGCGCTGCGGTGGCGGGCACGACATAGGGCTCCGCGACAGTGACCTCGCCGACCAGGTCCGCGCCTGCCATCGGAGGGCTGGCCAGCACGCGCGCCATCAGCTGCGAGCGCTCGGCCAGCGCGTCACCGGAGAAGATCCCGGCGCGCATCGAACCGTGCTCGCGCAGCCTCCGGGTGAGCGCGCGGGTGTCCACCCCGGCGATACCCACGACACCTTGACGGGACAGCTCCTCACCCAGCGAGCGGGTCGACCGCCAGTTGGAAGGCATCCGGGCCGGGTCCCGTACGACGTATCCGGCCACCCAGATACGCCGTGACTCGTCATCCTCGTCGTTCCAGCCGGTGTTGCCGATATGCGGGGCGGTCTGCACCACGATCTGGCGGCGGTAGGACGGGTCGGTGAGGGTTTCCTGGTAGCCGGTCATGCCGGTGGCGAACACCGCCTCACCCAGGGCCTGGCCCACTGCGCCGTAGCTCTCGCCGCGCACGGAGGTGCCGTCCTCCAGCACCAGCCTCGCCAAGGCACCCATCAACCCAGCACCTTCCCGTCCTCAGTGGTGACCCGGCCGCGGAGCATGCTGACCGCCACCCGGCCGGGCAGCTCCATTCCCTCATAGGGAGTGTTGTCCGCCAGGCTGGCCAGCTGCGCCCCACGCACCGTCCAGGTGGCGTCGGGATCAACCAGAATCAGGGTGGCCGGCTGCCCCACGGCGATCGGGCGGCCCTGATCAGTAGCCCGGCCGATCTGCGCCGGGCGCTCGCTCATCACCCGGGCTACCCCCCGCCAATCCAACAGACCAGGTCGCACCATCGTGGCCAGCACCACCGACAGCGCAGTCTGCAAACCCAGCATGCCGGGCCGCGCTGCGGACCACTCGCAGTCCTTATCCTGCGCGGCATGCGGGGCATGATCGGTCGCCACGCAGTCCACGATTCCCTCCGCCAACGCGGCCCGCAGCGCCTCGGTGTCGGCCGCGGTACGCAACGGCGGGTTGACCTTGTTGACCGGGTCGTAGCCGGACAGCCGCTCGTCGGTGAGCGACAGGTGGTGTGTGGTGACTTCAGCGGACACCCGGATGCCGCGCTGCTTGGCCCACCGCAACAGCTCCACCGTGCCCGCAGTGACGCGTGGCAGATGTGCAGCGCCGCGCCGGCGTCCCGGGCGAGCAGACAGTCCCGCGCCACGATCGACTCTTCCGCGGCAACCGGCCACCCGGCCAGGCCCAGCCGGGCAGCGAGACGTCCCTCGTGCGCC
>JBHELN010000380.1:0-3270 GCA_046263115.1 Pseudonocardiaceae bacterium
GGCACGCTGCGCTACGCCAACTCCGGCGACTGGGATTCCCTCGACCCGGCCGACACCTACTACGCCTACACCTGGAATTTCGCCCGGCTCTACGGGCGGCCCTTGGTGACGTTCAAGCCGGCCCCGGGAGCGCAAGGGGCCACGCTCGTGCCGGACCTCGCCGAGTCACTGGGCCGCTCCAGCGACGGCGCCAAGACCTGGACCTACATGCTTCGCCCGGGTGTGCGCTTCGAGGACGGCACGCCCGTCACCAGCAAGGATGTGAAGTACGCCGTCGAACGCTCGCTGGACAAGACAACGTTCCCCAACGGGCCGACGTACTTCAACGATCTGCTGGACCTGCAGGGCTACACCAGCCCGTACGCCGATCCCGATCCCGACAAGCTCGGCCTCAAGGCGATCGAGACGCCGGACGACCGGACGATCGTCTTCCACCTGCGCAAGGCGTTCAGCGGTTTCGACTACCTCGCGCAGATCCCGGCCACCATGCCGGTGCCGCGGGCCAAGGACACCGGGTCGAAATACAAGGAGCACGTCGTCTCGACCGGTCCCTATCTGTTTCAGACCAACGAGTTGGGCAAGCGGTTCACGATGGTTCGCAACCCGCAGTGGGACCCGGCCACCGATCCGATCCGCCGGCCGCTGCCCGACCGGATCACTGTCGATCTGAACGTCAACGCCGACGACGTCGACAACCGGCTCATCGCCGGTGATCTCGACGTCGCGATCGAGGGATCCGGCGTGGGGCCCTCGGCGCAGGGGCGCATCCTCGGCTACCAGGGTCTGCGCGCGACCACCGACTCCGCATCCGTCGCCCGGCTTTGGTACACCGCGCTCAACCCCGACGTCGCGCCGCTGGACAACATCCACTGCCGCAAGGCGGTGCTTTATGCCGCCGACCGGACCGGCTACCAGCGCGCCTACGGTGGAGGCACGGGCGGTGAGATCGCCACGAACATGCTGCCGCCGGTGATCCCGGGCGCGAAGCGTTTCGATCTCTACCCGTCGCCCAAGCACACCGGCGACATCGCCAAGGCACGCGACGAGCTCGCGCAGTGCGGCCAGCCCAACGGTTTCACCACCGGCATCTCTTACCGCGCCGAGCGACCCAAGGAGAAGGCGACCGCCGAGGCACTGCAGCAATCGCTGGCCAGGGCCGGGATCAAACTCGAGATCAAGCCGTATCCGCTGGCTGACTACACGCGCCTGTACGCAGGCAAGCCCGACTACGCGAAGTCCAACAATCTCGGCCTGATCGTCTACGGCTGGGGCGCGGACTGGCCGGACGGCTACGGGTTCCTCGCCCAGATCGTCGACAGCCGGGTCATCCGGGCCACCGGAGGCAACACTAACCTGGGAATCAGAGATCCGGCGATCGATCAGCTGCTCGACCAGGCGTTGCTGACCACCGACACCGCGGCACGCGAGCAGATCTGGGAGAGCATCGACCGCAAGGTGATGGAGGCAGCGTTCGTGCTGCCCGGCGTCTGGGCCAGGGGCCTGCTGTACCGGCCGCCGAACCTCACCAATGTGTTCATCTCCGACGGCTTCCAGATGTACGACTACCTGGCGCTGGGCACCACGCGCAGGTAGCAGTGGGCGCCTACATCGTGCGACGGATGATCGCAGCAGTGATCCTGCTGCTGATCGTTACCGCCGCGACGTTCGGGGTCTTCTTCCTGGTGCCCCGGCTGGCCGGCGCCACCCCGGAGGACCTGGCGTCACGTTACGTCGGCCGGACCGCCTCGCCGGAGGTGATCCACCAGATCGCCACCAAGCTCGGGTTCACCGATCCGGTCTGGGTGCAGTACGGCCGGTTCGTCAAGGGCCTGGCGCTCGGCGCGGACTACAGCACCGGGCCGACCACGGTGCACTGCCCGGCGCCGTGCTTCGGGTATTCCTTCCTCACCCAGAATCCGGTGCTGCCCGACCTGATCGATCGGCTGCCGGTGACGATGTCGTTGGCGGCCGGCGGGGCGCTGATCTGGCTGCTCGCTGGCGTATCCACCGGCGTGGTTTCCGCGCTGCGCCGGGGCAGCGTCTTCGACCGCGCCGCGATGGGCGTCGCGCTGGCCGGCGTCTCATTACCGATCTTCTTCACCGGGCTGCTGGGGTTGGCGATCTTCAGCTACTGGCTCGGGATCACCGCGCCGGGCGGCAGCTACGTGCCCATCGAGGACAACCCGCTGCTCTGGGCCTACGACCTACTGCTGCCGTGGATCACGCTGGCGTTCCTCTACGCCGCCGGCTACGCGCGGCTGACCAGGGCGGGCATGCTCGACACCATGGGCGAGGACTTCATCCGGACCGCACGCGCCAAGGGACTTCCGGAGCGCACCGTGGTGCTCAAGCACGGGCTGCGCTCAGCGCTCACCCCGATCCTGACCATCTTCGGGCTGGATCTGGGGCTGCTGCTCGGCGGCGCGATCCTCACCGAGAGCACCTACTCGCTGCCCGGTATCGGCAAGTACTCGGTGGACGCGGTGGTCAACAACGACCTGCCGAAGGTGCTCGGAGTGGTGCTGGTCGGCAGCATCTTCATCATCGGGGCCAACCTCGTCGTAGACCTGCTTTACGCCGCAGTCGACCCGAGAGTCCGGTACTGATGAGCCCGTTGCTCGACGTGCGTGACCTGCGAGTGCATTTCCCCACCGAGGACGGCGTCGTCAAGGCCGTCGACGGGCTGTCGCTGCAGCTGCACCGCGGCCGCCGGCTGGGCATCGTCGGGGAGTCCGGCTCGGGTAAGAGCGTGGCCAGTTTGGCGATCATGGGTCTGCACCAGCCGGGCACCGCGCGGATCTCCGGCGAGATCTGGCTCGACGGCCATGAACTGGTCTCCGCCGATCCCGAGCAGGTCCGCAAGCTGCGCGGCCGGATCATGGCGATGATCTTTCAAGATCCACTGTCGGCGCTGCACCCTTACTACACGGTGGGTCACCAGATCACCGAGGCGTACCTCCTGCATCACGACGTCGGCAAGCACGCCGCACGGCTGCGCGCGGTGGAACTGCTCGATCGGGTCGGCATCCCGCAGGCGCGCTCCCGCGTCGATGACTACCCGCACCAGTTCTCCGGCGGCATGCGGCAGCGCGTCATGATCGCGATGGCGTTGTCGTGCAACCCTGCGTTGCTGATCGCCGATGAGCCCACGACCGCGTTGGACGTCACGGTGCAGGCCCAGATCCTTGATCTGATCCGCGATCTACCTGCCGCGGTGCTGGTGATCTCACATGATCTGGGTGTGGTCGCTGAGGTCGCCGACGACATCCT
>JBHELN010000381.1:0-3104 GCA_046263115.1 Pseudonocardiaceae bacterium
ATCGGCGCCGGGTCGCTCGTTGGCGGGTGGAGCAGCCCATCGAGGTACTCGGTCATCCCGCCAGGCGGTACCACACCTTGATCGCCCATCGTGATAGTCCTCTCACCTGCCGTCAGCGGCCGGCGCAGAGTCTGCCACAGCGCCCAGCGCATTCCTTAGTGATCTGCGCCGGCAGGTCCATCACCGGTGGCGCAACCACTCATGTCGTGAACTCGACAAGACCGACGTTTGCCGTGAGTAAAAATGGCGGTGCTGTCGAGTTCGCGACGCGCATGCGCCCCGAGGACTTCCGGCGCAGGCCGCTCAGCTGTTGAGCGGTGGCAGGTTGCCGATGATGGTCTGGGTGAACAGCTTCGCCGCAGCACACGGATCCTCGCGGGACTGCCGCTGGGAGGTGTACCGGACGATCAGCGTCTGGGTGTCGGCGACGGCGACCCGGTAGTAACAGCTGGTGCCGTCCACGTCGTCCTTGGTGCGGATCGCCGGCATCCCGGCCACGTCGGTCACCTCGAAGACCGGGATGTTGTTTCGCTGGCTGTAGACGTTGCGCAGGACATCGTTGCCGAGGTCGACGAATGCGGCGAAATCGCGAGTGTGCGCCTTGTCGCTCCACGCGCATCCGGTATTGCCGAGGAGATTTTTGGGGGTGCCGGGCTGGTCGATCCGGTTGGTATCCAGCTGCGCCGGGGTGAGCAGCAGGCACGGCGGGATGGCGGTCAGGTTCCGGGGATTGCCCACCGGCGGGATGGGATCATCCAACGTCCGAGGTGGTGACGCCGACGCTCCCGATGTCAGATCGGCATCGCCGGGCTCCTCGCTGCCCGACGAACAGCCGGCCAGCACCACGACCATCGCCAGCACCGCCAGGTGGGCACGCATCACATCACAGCTTCCCCGAGCTCAGGTGAATGACGCGCGGAGTCTGCCATGCACCCCGACCCACCGACCCCGGCGGGTCCACTATCCGGAGATCCAGCGCCTACTAGGGGATCAGCCTGGCGAATGCTTCGACGATGCCGCTGATGATGAGGTAGAGCAGGACGGCGAAGACGATCGACATGACCAGGAAGAACGCGCCGGCGCCTCCGTTGGACCGGGTCCGCGTCGGTAGACGGCGCACGACGAGGCGGGTGTTACGGAGTTGGCCGAGCGAATGGGAACCGGCCATCAGCGGCTGGCGGTAACGCAGTCGGCCGCCTCCGCGCGGAGGCGGTTGAGCCGGCGACACCGGGGCGATGATCGGCCGCTGGTTGTAGCCCGGCGGCCGGGTCTCCGGTTGCGGAATAGGGGCAACGGGTAGCGGCGCCGCGATGCTCGCTTGAGGTGTGGCGGGCCCCGCGGCAGGGTCCGGTTGCCCAGGGAGATCGTCACCAAGTGTGGCGGCTATCGCTTCGCGGGTCATGCCGAGAGGAGGGATAGGGGGCAGCACGAACGGCGGCGGCATCGCGGCGTCCGGCCGGCGATTCCGGTCAGACGGCACCGGCAGCTCCGTGCCATCAACCCCGAACAAGGCGTCGGGCCACGGCTCACTCATCCGTTTATGGTCGCACGCTTCAGGCGTAACAGCGTTACGGCTTTATCCCCCTCATGCCCGCGAGGCGGCGGAGCGTGACTTGGCGCGCTTGTCCGCGAGCAGCTCCGCAGCGCGCTCGTCGGTGAGGGTTTCCACGCTGTCACCTTTGCGCAGCGATGCGTTGACGCCCTCCCCATCGGTGACGTACGGCCCGAAACGGCCTTCCTTGACGACCATCGGCTTGCCGGTCACCGGATCAGCGCCCAGCTCTCGAAGCGGTGGCTTGGCGGTGGCTTGCCGGCCCCGCCGTTTGGGCTCGGCGTAGACCTTGAGCGCCTCGTCGAGGGTGACCGTGAAGATCTGCTCCTCGTCAGTCAGCGACCGCGAGTCCGTTCCCCTCTTCAGGTAGGGGCCGTAACGGCCGTTCTGCGCGGTGATCTCCAATCCGGTGTCCGGGTCGACGCCCACCACCCGGGGCAGCGAAAGAAGCCGCAGCGCGTCCTGCAGGGTCACCGTCTCCAAGCTCATCGACTTGAACAATGAACCGGTGCGCGGCTTGGCCGGCTTGGCCTTCTTGTCAGCCTTTTTGTCACCCTGGTCAGCCTTCTTGTCACCCTGGTCAGGAAGTATCTCGGTGACGTAAGGACCGTAGCGACCCTCCTTGGCGACGATCTCGTGCCCGGTAACCGGGTCGGTGCCCAGCGAACGGCCTTCGACAGGCGTGGCGAAGAGCTTCTCTGCGATCTCCGCGGTCAGCTCGTCGGGCGGCAGGTCGTCGGACAGGTTGGCCCGCTGCTGCGCGCCGTCGACGATCCTCTCCAGGTAGGCGCCATAGCGCCCCACCCGGACCACGACCTCATGCCCGGCATCATCAGTGAACAGCGGGATGGAGTTGATCTCCCGCGCGTCGATCTCTTCCAGGTTCACCCCGACGAGCTTCTTGAGACCGCCGAAGCGGGCCACCGACATGGTGCCCCTGTCTTGCGTGTCACCGTCTTGCCGGTCACCGTCCGGCGAGCCGAAGTAGAAGTCGGTCAGCCAGTCTGTGCGGTGCTGCACGCCGGAGGCGATGGAGTCCAGCTCATCCTCCATGGCGGCGGTGAAGTCGTAGTCGACCAGGCAGCCGAAGTGCCGCTCAAGCAGGTCGACCACGGCGAAGGCCACCCAGGAGGGCACCAGCGCTGAACCGCGTTTCCACACGTACCCGCGGTCCTGGATGGTGTTGATGATCGACGCGTAGGTGGACGGGCGGCCGATTCCCAGTTCCTCCAGGGCTTTGACCAGGCTCGCCTCGGTGTAGCGCGGCGGTGGGGTGGTGGTGTGCCCGTCCGGGACCAGCTCCGTTGCGGTGACGCGCTGGCCCTCGGTGAGCTGCGGGAGGCGGCGCTCGGCGTCGTCCGCCTCGCCGCCGGCCTCCTCGTCCACGGTCTCGACGTAGGCCTTGAGGAAGCCGGGAAAGGTGATCGTGCGACCGGACGCAGCGAACGAGCACTGCTCACCTGTCGCTGCCAGTCCGGTGATCCGCACGCTCATGGTGGTGCCGCGGGCGTCGGCCATCTGCGAGGCGACGGTGCGCTGCCAGATCAGTTCG
>JBHELN010000382.1:0-2604 GCA_046263115.1 Pseudonocardiaceae bacterium
CCGGCGGGCAAGCGTGGCTCGACCTACCACAACGCGGCGTACCTGCAACAAGCATCGGCGTTCGCCGAACCCACCCGCAGCGCCATCGAAAGCGCCGACCCCCGCAATCCCGGGACCCAGCCCCGTCCGGCGCTGGGCATCCAATTCGTCGACATACCCGAATTTCCCGACCTCGGCACGCAGGTGTCCCAGGGGGTCAGCTCCGCCATCGCTGGCCAGATCACCGTTGAGGCAGCGCTGAAACGCGGACAGCAGCTCGCGGACGACGTGGCCAAGCGCTACCGCGCCCGGGAACCGAGGTGACCACCTCGGCGGCGCGAGATGGGGATGTGCTGCGGCGCTCGGCGGATTGGGCCCGCAGGGCGCCCTTGCTGCCTGCCCTCATCTTCACGATCGTGGTGACCCAGCTTCCGTTCGTGGTAACCCTGATCGTCTCGTTCATGGACTGGAACGCCTACTACCCCGATGAGCGCGGCTTCGCCGGCCTCACCAACTACCAGCGGGTGCTGACGGACGTCAACACCCGCGACGCGATCCTCACCACGGTGCTGCTCACCGTGACGGTAGTGCTCGTGAGCCTGTTCCTCGGCATGGTGATCGCACTGCTGCTGGATCGGAAGTTCGCCGGCCGCGGCGCCGTGCGGACTATGATGATCACTCCGTTTCTCGTCGTTCCCGTCGCCGCTGCGCTGTTGTGGAAACACGCCCTCTACAACCCGGAGTACGGCCTGCTCAATGGCATGATCACCGCGGTGTGGCGGCTGTTCGGCTCCGATCGCCCACCGCAGCCGGACTGGATCTCCACGATGCCGCTGCTCTCCGTCGAGACAGCCCTGATCTGGCAGTGGACCCCGTTCATGATGCTCATCCTGCTCGCCGGCCTCCAGGGCCGACCGCTAGACGTCATCGAAGCCGCGCGCATCGACGGCGCCGGCAGCTGGCAGATCTTTCGCTACATGACCTTCCCGCACCTGCGCCAGTATCTGGAGCTCGGCGCTCTGCTGGGATCGATCTACATCGTGCAGAATTTCGACGCGGTCTTCACCATCACCTCCGGCGGGCTGGGCACCGCCAACCTTCCCTACACGATCTACCAAACCTTCTACCAGGCTCACGACTACGGCCGGGCCTCCGCCGCCGGCGTCGTCGTGGTCATCGGCACCGTCATCATTGCGACCTTCGCGCTGCGGACCGTGTCGTCCCTGTTCCGCGAGGAGACTGCCCGATGACCGCCATCACCGGCACGGCACCGGTTCCCGCGAGCCGCAGCATCGAAGGCGCGCCACGCCGGACCCGGCCGCCGCGGCGCGGAATGATCTTCGGAGTGGTTGCCTGGCTGATCGGCATGCTGTTTGTGCTGCCGGTGTTGTGGATGCTGCTGACGTCCCTGCACTTGGAGGCGGACGCAGCCACCAACCCACCGTCCATCGCGGCACCGCTGACCTTGCAGGGATACCGGGAGTTCTTCGGTGCCTCCAGCGGCGCCAGCCCCTGGCCACCGCTGCTCAACTCGGTGACGGCCAGCGTGCTGTCCACTGTGCTGGTGCTGGTGTTCGCCATTCCCGCGGCCTACGCTCTGTCTATCCGACCGGTTCGAAAGTGGACCGACGTCCTGTTCTTCTTCCTGTCCACCAAGATGCTGCCAGTCGTGGCGGGTTTGCTTCCCATCTACCTGTTCGCCCAAGCAGCCGGGCTGCTGGACAACGTCTGGCTGCTCATCGTGCTGTACACCTCGATGAACCTACCGATCGCAGTCTGGATGATGCGCTCGTTCCTCGCCGAGGTCCCGGTCGAGATACTCGAGGCCGCCGCCATGGACGGCGCGGGCCTCATCCGGACCCTGCGCGAGATCGTGGCCCCGATTGTCCTACCCGGGATTGCCGCCACGTCCCTGATCTGCTTCATCTTCTCCTGGAACGAACTGCTGTTCGCCCGGGTCCTCACTGGGACCGTCGCGCAGACCGCGCCGGTGTTCCTCACCGGTTTTGTGACCAGCCAGGGTCTTTTCCTCGCGAAGGTCTGCGCTGCGGCCCTCGTGGTGTCCCTTCCGGTGATCATCGCCGGGTTCGCAGCCCAGGACAAACTCGTCCAGGGTCTCTCCCTCGGCGCCGTCAAATAGCTCCGCGCGCTGACATAGGAGCCGCAGATGAGAGCAGCCGTCCTACGCAAACCGGGCAAGGTCGTCATCGAGGAGCGGCCCATTCCCCGGGCCGGTGCGGGGCAGGTCGTTGTCCGGGTGCGTGCTGTGGGGGTGTGCGGATCGGACACTCACTACTACGAGCACGGGCGCATCGGGCGTTTCGTCGTCGAAGCCCCGCTCGTGTTGGGCCATGAAGCCGCGGGCGAGGTGACGGATCTCGGGCCCGGTGTCACGCGGCTGGTTGCCGGGCAACGCGTGTCCATCGAGCCGGGAGTTCCGGATCTGACCTGCGGACAATGTCTGGCCGGGCGATACAACCTCTGCGCGAACATGCGCTTCTTCGGGACCCCGCCCGTTGACGGGGCGTTCGCCGAATACGTCGTCGTGCATGAGGCCTTCGCCCACCCGGTGCCCGGCAGCGTGGGTGATGACGCCGCCGCCCTGCTCGAGCCTCTGTCGGTCGG
>JBHELN010000383.1:0-7828 GCA_046263115.1 Pseudonocardiaceae bacterium
GCCCTGACTCTTGGCTACAGCAATGCGTCGTGGACGTTGAAAAGTGATCTGGTCGCCGAGTACGTCTGCCGGCTGCTCAACCACATGGACCAGCGTGACTGTCAAATCTGCATGCCAGTGGAACCGGACACCCCGCAGCGGCAGCCGATCATCGACCTACAGTCCGGATACGTGCTGCGCAGCGTGGGCATGCTGCCGAAGCAGGGACCCTGTGCCCCCTGGCGGCTACATCAGAATTATCCCCGCGACGTGCTGCTGTTGCGGCACGGCCCGCTGGAAGACGAGGGTGTGCGGTTCACTCGTGCCCTGGCGGCGCCACGCGCGGCGCACGCCTCGCTCGCAGGAACGAACAGCATCGGCACCTAAAGGGGCTTTGCATGCAGACGTACGCCTTCTCCGATGGAACCGCCATGGTCACCGGCGCCGCCGGGGGATCGGTGCCGCCCTGGCTTATGCCGTCGCTCGACGCGGCAATCATCTCAGCGGGCCGCCCAGAGCTGGCCACACGGGCCGGGCAGCGCGCATGAGCAAGATCCCGTCGTCGGTGACGTCGCAGGTCACTGTGCGCGGCCGGCGCGTCCGGTACCGGGTGGAGGGCGTGGGTACACCAGTGGTGCTGCTGCACGGCCTCGGCCGCAGCCTCGAAGACTGGACCGAACAGCACGAACTACTGCGTGACCGGTACCGGGTGCACAGTGTGGACCTGCCCGGTTGCGGCTGGTCCGAACCCCTCGACGAGCCCTACAGGCTGCCAGCTCTGGCCCGATTCGTCGCGGACTTCCTCGACGCGGTCGAAATCACCGAACCGGCACACCTTGTCGGTAACTCCCTCGGCGGCGCGGTCGCCATGCAGATGGCCGTTCACGCACCCGATCAGGTCGCTAGCCTGGTCCTGGTCAACAGTGCAGGATTCGGACGTGAGGTCACGATCGCCCTACGTGTGCTCGCAATCCGCCCGCTAAGCCGGCTCCTGCTACGGCCTAGTCGATACCGGGCACGACGGGTGGAGCGCGGGTTGTTCCACGACCCCGCGTTCGTCACCGAGGTGCGCGTGGAGCACGCCTTCGCGCTAGCTCAACAACCGCACGCCGCCAAGGTGCTATTGGAGACCGTCCGCAGCTTGGGCACGATCCGGGGTGTCCGGCTGCAATGGTGCCAAACACTGCTGCGCGCCGTTGCCGACCTCGACATACCCACGCTTGTCGTGTGGGGGGATCGCGACCGCGTCCTGCCCGCCGCCCACCTTCACGCAGCCCGCGCATACCTGCCGCGCGCACAGGCCCACCTGTTTCCTGACACCGGCCACATGCCGCAAATCGAGCGGGCCGAAGCATTCAGCCAGCTCGTCGAAAATTTTTGGGCAACCGTCAGCCGTGGGCTTCCTCGCTAACGTCCATTGGGAACGTCACATGTCTAGCCCGCCGTTCACGGCAAGCACGCTACCGGTGATGTAGCCGGCGTCATCGTCGACCAAGAACTGCACCGCCCGGGCGATTTCCCGGGCCTTCCCCAGCCGCCCGACCGGAATGTCCCCCACGATCCGCTCAAGTGCTTTCTCGGGTACGCCGGCGACCATGTCGGTGTCGATAAACCCGGGCGCGACGCAGTTCACCGTGATGCCCTTGGCGGCGACTTCCAGGGCGAGGCTCTTGGTAAAGCCGATCAGCCCGGCCTTAGAGGCGGCGTAGTTAGCCTGCCCGACGTTGCCGGTCTGTCCGATCATGGAGCTGATGTTCACGATCCGCCCAAAGCTACGGTCGAGCATGTGCTCTAGGACGGCCTTGGTCATGTAGAACGTACCCGAGAGGTTGACGCGCAACACGGCGTGCCAATCGTCGACCGTCATTTTGCGCACCGTCTTGTCCACGGTGATGCCCGCGTTGTTGACCAAGTAATCCACCCGTCCGTGCTCGGCCAAGACGTCGCGCACCACCCGCTGGCAGTCGTCCGGATTTCCGACGTTGCCCTGGTGCAGGGACACCGAATAGCCCTCGGCCGTCAGCTTGCCGGCCAGCTCGTCGCCGGGCGCCCGGCTGCGGCTATAGCCGGCGGCAACATGCGTCCCGGCCTTGGCCAGGCTGGTGGTGATCGCCGCGCCGATCCCCCGGGCACCCCCGGTAACAATGGCGATCCGCTGCTCACTCATCCTTGCTCTCCCTTCGACTTGTGTTACTCCTCGAAGACCACCACAGACATCCCTCCTACGCATGCCGACAGCCACCGGACAGTGCGTCCTCGCAACTGTCAGCGGCAAGGGAGTGATCGCCGTTGATCCCCCCACATTGAGTAAGGCGAACCGCGCAGCAGCAGCAAGGCATTTAGAGCACCTGCCATTGCATTCATGCCCCGCCGATGCCGGCGAAGGATGAGCCGAGACCGCCGCCTTCAGCGCGGTCGCCGGTAGTCGTTTCTTTTCAAGATTTTGATCGGGGGTGCATCGCGCGCGGACGTCTCTACGCGGTCATCGCGGAACAGCGCGGCTTCGGTCGGGTGCGGTCGACGGCCCGCGCTGCTGGTAGTGCATGCCGCATGAGGGGCGAGCTCAGAGGGGGCGGGGCGAGTCAGTGTCTGGAAACCTCGACGACGGCCTCGATCTCCACCGGGATGTCAAATGGTAGTTCAGCCATGCCCACCGCGGACCGCGCCCCGCGCCCGGCGTCGTCGAATACCTTAACCAGCAGATCAGAGCAGCCGTCGATGACCGCTGGCATCTGATTGAAGTCGGGCCGGCAGTTGACCATCCCGAAAAGCTTGACCACCCGACGCACCCGCCCGAGATCACCCAACTCGGCGCGCAGCACCGCAAGAATCTGCAGGCCGCACAGCTGGGCCGCCTCCCGAGCGGTCTCAACGCTGAGCCCCCCTTTGCCCACCTTGCCGATGACCAGACTCCCGTCCGCGCGCACCGGCCCGGTGCCAGACACGAAGATGAGGTGATCAGCCACAACGGCCGCAACATAGTTTCCGACCGGCGCCATCGGCGCCGGCAGTTCGATGCCCAGTTCCTGCAGCCGCTGATCGGTGTCCACGTGGCCAGCTTGCCGCAGCCACCGCCCAGAACAGCAAACACCAGCCCAGCCAGGCCCCTGCGGTGGGATTAAGAGGTGGCGCTGCGTAACAAAAGCGGCACGCTCCGCGATCCGGAGGGGACACGTGTGCCCGCTCAGAACCCGCGAGGAACCAGATGCCCCCCACCCTCACGGCAGCCCCCGTGGTGAAGAAAGTCCGCCGGAAATCGCCCTGGTTCCTAGGTGGCATCGTGGTGCTGCTGCTCATCATCGGTGTCGTCAACAGCTGCACCAACTCGGCACGGCCGAATACGACACCGGACCAGACACTGACCGCGATGCTGGCCGGTCTCCTCGGGGACAGCAACCGCAATATCTCGCGGATCTTGCGGGCCACGGTCGACAACGACGGCACCGTTGAGGTGCACTGGTCGATCAACAACAACCTCACCCTGGGTCTGATAAGGGACAGTGCACGCCAGGACGTTGTGAACATCGTGGCGGTGGTGAAGCAGTCCCTTGGTGTCCCTAAGAAGCTGATCATTGTTGGTGACTTCGCGGTGCCGGACGGGTACGGCCACACCGTCGAGCGACCGGTGATCGCTGCCATCTACAGCGCGCAGACACTCGCCAACATCAAACCAGACGGCATTCGATCGGATCACATCCTTGGAGTGGCCGACTCCGCCGAGATTGACCCGGCATTTCAGTGACACGGCCCGACGCCGGCGACAGAAGCCAGCAACAACGGGCTGGCTAAGGGCATCGGGGCGACCGGCGCTGGGTCGCCCCGATTCGGGGATGGGTGCTGCTGATCAGCGGTTGGTCAGTCGTTCGAGGTGGTCGGGGTACCGGGCGCCCTGTACGTCGATTTGTGAGGCGGCGCTGTCGATCTCCCAGAGGTCATCCGGGGAGAGGTCGACGTCGACTGCTCCGATGTTCTCGTCGAGGCGTTCGACTCTGCGGGTGCCGGGGATCGGGACGATCCAGGGTTTCTGCGCGAGAAGCCAGGCCAGCGCGATTTGAGCGGGCGTGGCGTTTTTGTGCGCCGCGATTGAGGCGAGCAGGTCGACTAGCGCTTGGTTGGTCTTCCGTGCTTCGGGCGTGAAGCGGGGGATGGTGCTGCGGATGTCTGTGCTGTCAAACGTGGTGGTCTGGTCGACTTTGCCGGTGAGGAAGCCCTTGCCCAGCGGGCTGTACGGGACGAACCCGATGCCGAGCTCTTCGAGGGCGGTCAGTACCTCGGCTTCCGGCCTTCTCCACCAGAGCGAGTACTCGCTCTGTACCGCGGTGACCGGCTGCACCGCGTGAGCGCGGCGGATCGTGCCTGCCGCTGCCTCGGACATGCCGAAGTGCTGGACCTTGCCCGCCTCGATGAGTTGTTTGACCGCCCCGGCAACGTCCTCGATGGGCACTTGGGGATCGACGCGGTGCTGGTAGTACAGGTCGATTGCGTCGACGCCTAGCCGCTGGAGGGAGCCGTCAACGGCCTGTTTGATGTGCTTGGGTTGGCTGGACAGGCCGATCTGGCGGCCCTGGTCGTCGAACTGGAACCCGAACTTGGTGGCGATCACGACCTGGTCACTGAACGCGGCGAGGGCTTCGCCGACGAGTTCCTCGTTGACGAATGGGCCGTACACCTCAGCGGTGTCGAAGAACGTGACCCCACGTTCCACGGCCGTCCGGATCAGCGAGATCATCGCCTGTCTGTCGCCGGGGTTGGGACCGTAGCCGTGGCTCATGCCCATGCAGCCGAGCCCGATCGCGGAGACTTCCAGGCCACGCCCGAGGGTGCGCTTTTGCATTATCAACTCCTGTTTGCGGATATCCCGGACTGGGGATGCGGGTTTTGCGGCGGGTCTCGCCTGACGGTTCACGGGCGCAGCAATGTTTTGATGGCGCGGCGCTCGTCCATGGCGCGGTAGCCTGCGGCGACCTGGTCAAGTGGCAGCGTCAGGTCAAAGACGTTGCCGGGGTTGATCTCGCGGTTGCACACCAGCTCGATCAGCTCAGGCAGGAAACGGCGCACCGGTGCCGGGCCGCCGAGCAGGCCAACGTGGGAGTAGAACAAGTCCTCGCCGTCCAGGTTCACCCCGTGCGGGACGCCGACGAAGCCAACGAAGCCGCCGGGTCGCGTCGAGCGCATGGCCTGCGCCATCGACTGAGCTGTGCCCACGCACTCCACCACCGCATCCGCGCCGACGCCGTCGGTCAAGTCCTTGATGGCTGCGACACCGGCGTCGCCGCGTTCGGTGACGATGTCGGTGGCGCCGAAGTCCCGGGCGAGTTTCTGCCGTGGCTCATGCCGGCTCATGCTGATGATCCGCTCAGCGCCCATCCGGGACGCGGACAGCACGCCGAGCAGCCCGACGGCTCCGTCACCGACCACGGCGACGGTCATCCCGGGCTGCACCCTCGCCGCGACGGCGGCGAACCAGCCGGTGCCCATCACATCGGACAGGGTCAGCAGGCTAGGGAGGAGCTCCTCATCGGGTTGTCCGGGAGTGGCGACCAGGGTGCCGTCGGCCAGCGGGACCCGCAGCCACTCGGCCTGCGCGCCCTGGATGAGCTGGCGGTGCTGGCAGGAGGTCTGGAACCCGGCCTGGCAGTGCGGGCAGGTGTTGTCGGAGGCAAAGAAGGAGCCGATGACGAACTGGCCCGGCTTGATGGAATGGACGTCGCTGCCGACCTCCTCGACGATGCCGCAGTACTCATGGCCCATCGGGGTCGGCTGGGTGACGGGGTTGATGCCGCGGTAGGCCATAGGTCCGAGCCGCACACGCAGGTGACAGACAGGCGGACGATGGCGTCGGTCGGTTCGGTGATCTTCGGGTCGTCAAGCTGTTCGGATCGCACGTCCCGGGGGGCGTAGAGAACTGTTCCTCGCATGATGGTGTCCTTGTGGTGTTAGTTGTTGCCAAAGACCTGCTTGGCGACGGCCATCGCGGACATGGCCTTGGGCCACCCGGCGTGAAGGCCAGGTGTGTGATCGCTTCGATGAGTTCCTGCTCGGTCGCGCCGTTGTCTTTGGCCAGGCCGAGGTGGTGAACGAGTTGGTCAGTGTTTCCGCTTGTCGTCAGGCTCGCCACCGTCACCAGGCTGCGTTCCTTCGCTGACAGCTCCGATCGCTTCCATACTTGACCGAACAAGACGTCATCGGTGAAGTGCACTAAAGCAGGTGCGAAGTGGCCGAACATCTTCACAGCGCCCGACGGTTGATTGTTTTCGGTCTCGTGTGCCATTGCTTTGTCCCTTCCTGTGTCAGTGACTTTCCGGCGATGGCACGACCGCGATCAGGCTGTTCGCCGCCGCGCCAAGGCCTGGGAATCAGCGTGCGGCCAGGCGCAAGGTGGCTGCGGTGGCGTTTGGGCTGACCATCGGATAGCGGTCCGTCCGGTCGTGCCGGTGCGATGTCCAGCTCATCCGCGGCACCGATCACGTCGAGCTCTTTGGCGGTCCCGCGAGTCATCGCGCTGTCGCCTCCTGTCGCACCGCATTGCCGGCCGCCGCCACTGCCGCGTCGACTCCCGGTTCGTGGGTAGCGCGAGGTGGCTTGACCAGCAGGCTTGCCGCCGCTGCCGCCAGTGCGACCGTGGCTGCCAGCAGCAGGCTGGTCCGCAGCCCGTGCAGGAACGTCGCCTGGTTAGCCAGCAGGGCACCGAAGACCGCCACGGCCAGCGCGCCGCCGACCTGGCGGCTGGTGTTGAAAACACCGCCGGCGGTGCCCGCTCGGTGTCCCGGGACGCTGTTGAGCAACACCGCAGTTACTGGGGGCATGACGAGGGGGCCGGCGAGTCCGACCAGGATCATGACTACGGCCAGCGTCCATACGGGTGTCCAGGCGGGCAGCACCCCGAGGATCGCCAGGCCCCCGGTCATCAGGATCAGTCCTCCGGTGATCAGCACGCGCGCGCCCAGCCGCTCGGCGATGCGCGCGCTCAACGGGGTCAGCACGGCGCCGATCAGCATCATGGGCATGAAGGCCACGCCGGTGCCCAGCGACGACAGGCCGCGCACTTGCTGGAGGTACAGGCTCATCACGAACGGCAGCCCGTAATAGCCGACGATGAACGCAAAGCCAACGGCGTTGGCGACCGACACGTTGCGAGACCGGAACAGCTCCAGCGGCACCATCGGGTGCGTCACGCGTGCCTCGACTACCAGGAATGCGGCGAGCGCCACCACCGCCACCGCGAACGCAGTGATCACCCTGGGTGCGGTGAAGCCCTCGGCGCCAGCCTCGATCGCCCCGAAGGTGAGGCCACCCATCGCCAGCACGGCCGTCAGCTGTCCGACCCAATCGAACGGCACCTTCCGGCGTGGCGAATGCCGCGTCCTGGCGAGCAGGAGCAGCGCCACCGCGCCGACCGGCAGGTTGATGACGAAGATCAGTCGCCACGTGATCAGTGTCAGCAGACCGCTCAGCACCGGCCCGCAAGACGATGCGACCGCGCCGCCCATCGCCCACACCGCGACCGCGCGGGCCCGCTTCACCGGGTCGGGATACGCCTGGCCGATCAGCGCCATCGACGAGGGCATCATCACCGCAGCCGCGGCACCCTGTACCAACCGGGCAACAATGAGCGTGGCCAGACCTGGTGCCAGCCCGCAGGCGGCTGAGGCGACGACGAACACCACCATGCCGGCCGCGAACGCGCGGCGCGCGCCCTCCCGATCCGACAATGCTCCAGCCGACAGCAACAGTGCGGCGAACATCACGACGTAGCCGTCGACCACCCACTGCAGCCCCGTGATGCCGCCACCGAGATCGCGCCGGATCGACGGCAAGGCAACGTTAACAACCACCGCATCCAAGGTGA
>JBHELN010000384.1:0-10410 GCA_046263115.1 Pseudonocardiaceae bacterium
GTGGAACCGCGCGCCCGCACCCCGAACACGGATTCAGCCATCCAGTTCAGCTCCCACCAGTGCTCTGCTGTCGCCGAGTTCGACAGCAGAACTGCTCAACGGATCGTGCACAGTTCTCCCGGTCGAACTCGGCGGCAACGCGCGGCTAGCGACCAGCGGTACCGGGTGGGATGAACGGCAGTCCGGGCGGGGCGCCGTGATTGATCAGATCGGCTAACGCGGTGGTGTCCAAGTGTGCCGAAACGAGATCGCCGAGCAGATCCAGCTGGGCAGCGCGCGCAGCGGCGAAGTCGGTATCGGGCGCAGGCTGGAAGCCGGGGCGGCCGGCGCACTGGGCTACCCGGCGCAGCAGGGCGCGGCGGAACGCGTCGTTCTCCAGCAAGCCGTGCCAATGGGTACCCACTATGTGGCCGCCGTCGGAGCCCTCCTCGGCGCTGTCTTCAGGGCCCTCTTCCAGGCCGGACACCAGGGCGAGCTCACCGCGATGTACCACCTGGCCGTGGTGGATCTCGTAGCCGCTGACTGGCTCCCCTAAGGCGGTACCCGACGGGCGTCCCAGATGTTTGACGGGGTCGAAGACCACCTCGAGGTCCAGCAATCCCAGACCGGCCACCCTCCCGGCATGGCATTCGACGTCGTCGACGATCACGCGGCCCAGCATCTGGTAGCCGCCGCAGATGCCCAGCACCGGACGCCCCGCCTGGGCATGGGCCACCACTGCGGCGGCCAACCCGGTCCGGTGTAGCCAGCACAGATCGGCGACGGTGGACTTGGAGCCGGGTAGCACCAGCAGGTCGGCGTCGGCCAACCGGGAGGGCTCGGTGACGTACCGCACCGCCACTCCGGGCTCGCAGGCCAGCGCGTCGACGTCAGTGCCGTTGGATATCCGCGGTAGCCGCACCGCGGCCACCCGCAGCCATTGGGCGCCCACCGGCGGAGCCGGTCGGCCGATCACGCCGTCGGTGGGATACGCCAGCGAATCCTCCGCATCGAGCCATAGGTCGCCGGAAAACGGCAGTACCCCGTAGCTGCGACGGCCGGTCAACGCCTGCAACTGAGCCACACCGGGGGCGAGCAGATCCGGATCACCGCGAAATTTGTTGATCACAAATCCGGCCACCAAGGCCTGGTCGGCAGCCGACAGCAGGGCCACGGTGCCAAACAGGTGCGCGAGCACACCACCGCGGTCGATATCCCCCACCACCACCACCGGCAGCCCGGCGGCCCGGGCCAAGCCCATGTTGGCGATGTCGGTGGCCCGCAGATTGATCTCGGTGGGCGATCCGGCGCCCTCGCAGACCACCACCTCGTACTCGGCCCGCAGCGCCGCCAGCGCGCTCAGCGCGACATCGAGTAGTTCAGCCTTACGGTGACGGTAGGACGACGCGGACACCATGCCGCACGCCCGCCCTAGCACCACCACCTGGGCGCACCGGTCGGAGCCCGGTTTGAGCAAGATGGGGTTGAGCCGTACCCCAGCCTCGATGCCGCAGGCGCCGGCCTGCATCGCCTGCGCCCGGCCGATCTCCCCACCGTCGGGCGTGACCACCGAGTTGTTGGACATGTTCTGCGCCTTGAACGGCGCCACAGAAATCCCCCGGCGGGCCAACCACCGGCAGATTCCTGCCACCAGCACGCTTTTACCCGCATCCGAGGTGGTGCCCGCGACGAGCAACGCGCCATGCATGACTGTGGTGTCTAGGGCAGCGTCAGGATCTCCGCCCCATCCGCCGTGACGACCAGCGTGTGCTCGAACTGGGCGGTGCGCTTCTTGTCCTTGGTGGTCACCGTCCAGCCGTCGGGCCACACGTCGTAGTCGACCGTGCCCAGCGTGATCATCGGCTCAATGGTGAAGGTCATGCCCTCCTCCAACACGGTGTCCACGGCGGGTTCGTCGTAGTGCAGCACCACCAGCTTGCCGTGGAAGGAACGGCCGATCCCGTGGCCGGTGAAGTCGCGGACCACGCCGTAGCCGAAGCGCTTGGCGTACGCCTCGATGACCCGCCCGATCACGTTGAGCTGCCGGCCGGGACGCACCGCGCGGATCCCGCGCATCATCGCCTCGTGAGTGCGCTCCACCAGCAATCGGTCCTCTTCTGAGACGTTACCGGCGAGGAAGGTGGCGTTGGTGTCACCGTGCACGCCACCGATGAAGGCGGTGACGTCGATATTGACGATGTCGCCGTCCTGGATGACGGTGGAGTCGGGGATGCCGTGGCAGATCACCTCGTTCAGTGAGGTACAGCAAGACTTCGGAAACCCCTTGTATCCAAGGGTCGAGGGATAGGCGCCGTGGTCGAGCAGGAACTCGTGCACCGCCTGGTCCACCTCATCGGTGGTGACACCGGGAGCCACCACCGATCCGCCCTCGGCGAGTGCCTGCGCGGCGATTTTGCCCGCCACCCGCATCGCCTCAATTACTTCCGGTGGCTGGATCGACGACTCGGTGCATGGGGCGGGCGCAGCCTTGCCGACGTATTCAGGTCGTCGGATCTCCGGTGGCACCGCACGCATCGGTGTCTGCAAGCCAGGGCGCAACGGCGTTCTCACGGGCATACGCTCACTCTATGCCTGGTCTGGGGCGGGTCTGTGCCTATACCGAGTCCGCGCCTATACCCGGTCTGTACCTATACCGGTTAGGCGGTCATGGCGTAGGCAGTGCCGACAGGAAGCGCCCGGAGACGTCCAGGGCTGGACCGGATGAACCCGCGCCGATGACGAGCGTCGCGAAGGCAAGATCTCCACGGAATCCGACAAACCAGCCGTGCGCGTCGGTAGGATTGTCCTCCGCGGTCCCGGTCTTGCCGTAGAGCGCACCCTGACCGGCCAGGGACTGCGCGGTGCCCTGGGTCACCGTCTCCCGCATCATCACGCGCACTGCATCGGCGACCTCACGCGGCACCGGTGCCACCGGTCCCAGCGCCACGTGGGTCGGTATGCCTCTGATCAGAACCGGGTTGGGAACTTTGCCACCGGCCGCCACAGTCGAGGCGACCAGTGCCATACCGAGCGGGCTGGCGAGTACCCGTCCTTGCCCGAAGCCGTTCTCCGCGCGCCGCACCATCGACTCCGAAGGGGGGACCTGACCGGTGACGGTGGCGATGCCGGCGATGCCGTAATCCATGCCGATGCCCATCTGGTCCGCAGCATCGGTCAGCGCACCAGCTCCCAGACGGGCCGCCAGCTGCGCGAAGGTGGTGTTGCAAGAGTGGGCGAACGCGGTGTGCAGCGGCACCGTGCCCAGGTCGAACATGTGGTCATTGGGTATCACCCGCTCCCCGACGATAGTGGTCGCGGGGCAGGCCACCGGTGAATCTACGGTGACCTGCTTGGCCTCCAGCGCTGCCACCGCTGTGACTATCTTGAAAGTCGAGCCGGGCGGGTAGCGCCCGATCAGTGCCAGCGGGCCCTGGGCGTCGGCGGCGCCGTTCTGCGCCACTGCGAGGATCTCGCCGGTGGACGGCTGGAGGGCCACGATCACCGCGGCGTTGGACACCGTGTCGACAGCGCGTTCTGCGGCAGTCTGCACAACACGATCGATCGTGGTGGTCATGGTCGGTACCGAATGTGGCTGCTGGGAGGCAAGGGTTTCGACCTCCTCGCCCATCGGGTCGACCGTGACGATGCGCCATCCGGCAGCGTTGTCGACTTGCCGATCCACCACTGCACGGATGCCGGGCACCAGCTGGGTGGCGAACCCCCGGTCGGGTCCCAGCAGCTGCCGTTGAGTGGGAAAACTCACCCCGGGCAGGTCGTAGATGCGATCCCGCACTGATTGGTAGTCGCGCTCTCGCAGCACCGCGACCGCGCTGGGCTGTCCGGCCGGAGCCGCGTTGGCACCGGCGATGATCGACTGCTGGGTGATCATAGGATCGAATTGGCCCAGGGCACCTGCCAGCTGGGCGGCCACCGCGGCCAGATCCGGAGTCTTGCTGCGGTCCAGCGCGATGGTGACCACAGTTTGCCAGGTCAGCAGCGGCGCACCGGTTCGGTCAACGACGGTTGGCGGGTCCACCGGTATGTCGCGCAGGGCCAGCCGTTGTTGCGCGGACAAGCGCGGGTGCAGCACCGCCGGACTCCACCGCACTGCCCAACCCTCGTCAGTTTTCGCTGGGACGAGATCAAAACCACCCGCGTACCGCCATACCCGGTTGCGACCCAGGTTCCACACCGCGGAGAAGGAGGCCGACGCGAACTGGTCGCCGGCATGGATATCGCCCAGAGTGAGCTGCACGCTCTGCGGTTTCAGTTCGTCGCGGACCTGCCGGATCAGCGTGGCCGCGGCAACCCCGTCGTCGGTAAGCCGTCCGGCTCCGGCAGCATCACCCCGGGCCAGCGCATCCAGGAACGCAGCTGCGGTGTCACGCGGGTCGGTCCCGAAAATCCCGCAACCGCCCAGCAGCGACGCTATCAGGGTAAGCGTCACTGTCAGGACCGCCAGCATGGCGGTTACCGGACGTCGTCGGCGCACGGCCGCGAGTATGCCCCTAGTCGGTTCACCACAGCGACGGTTCAGAACAGCACCGTGGCGAAGCACCCCACCTGGGTGAAACCGACCCGCCGGTACGCGGCGCGGGCCGGCTGGTTGTAGGCGTTGACGTAGAGACTGGCGATCCGGCCCAGCCGCTGTAGGCGCAGCACCAAGGCCGCGGTCGCGGCTGCCGCCAGTCCCTGCCCACGTCGATCGGGATGCACCCAGACGCCTTGGATCTGACCGACTGTGGACGACATCGCCCCGATTTCCGCCTTGAATACCACCTCGCCGGCCTCGAACCGGGCGAACGCCCGACCCGCCGCGATCAACTCCGCGACCCGGGCCCGGTACCCGGCGCCGCCGTCGGGAAGCCGTGGATCGATCCCCACCTCCTCGGTGAACATCGCCACGGCGGCCGGCAGGTACCGGTCCAACTCGTCCGGACGCACCGACCGCACCAGCGGATCGGCCGGCACCATGGGCGATCCGGCGAGTACCAGCAGCGGCTGGTTCGGCCGCTCCTCACGGGCCGGCCCCCAGCACTCACCCAGCCGCGACCACAGTGCGAGCACCTGGTCGGCGGGTCCCACCATCGACGAACAGCACCTGGCCCGGCAGGCTGCTCGATCAGCGAAGGCGCGGATCGCCGAGCGTCCCCCGCACAGCGGCACGAAATTGGCGCCGGAGAAGCACAGGCCCGCCAACTGGGCGTCGCGCCCCCGGTCGGGATCGCTGGTGAAACCCCACAGCTCCCCGCCGAGCCGCCAAGGATCCAGGCCGCCGTTTTCGATCCGCGCTGCGACCATGCAGGACACCACCGGATCCATGGCCAGCGCCGCACGGACACTGGCTGCATGGCGATCGTCCAGCAGGTGCGCGCTCGCGTGCTTGAGCACCCGCATAGCCTGCCAGAACAGCCGCCGACCGGGTCAGGAGCCCTGCTGCGGACTTTCCTGGGCCAACCGGAAGGCTTCCTCGATGAGCGTTTCGACGATCTGCGCCTCGGGCACCGTCTTGATCACCTCGCCGCGGACGAAGATCTGGCCCTTGCCGTTGCCCGAAGCCACGCCGAGATCGGCTTCACGGGCCTCTCCAGGCCCGTTGACCACGCAGCCCATCACCGCCACCCGAAGCGGCACCTCCATGCCCTGCAGGCCTGCGGTCACCTCCTCGGCGAGCTTGTAGACATCCACCTGGGCTCGCCCGCACGACGGGCACGACACGATCTCCAACCGGCGGGTCCGCAGGTTCAGCGACTCCAGGATCTGGAGGCCGACCTTGACCTCCTCGACCGGCGGCGCGGACAGCGAGACCCGGATGGTGTCGCCGATGCCCTGGCTGAGCAACGCTCCGAAGGCGATAGCCGACTTGATGGTGCCCTGGAAGGCCGGCCCGGCCTCGGTGACCCCGAGATGCAGGGGGTAGTCGCATTGCGCCGCGAGCTGCTCGTAGGCCCGCACCATGACGACCGGGTCATGGTGCTTCACCGAGATCTTGATGTCGTGGAAGTCGTGCTCGGCGAACAGGCTCGCCTCCCACAGCGCGGATTCGACGAGCGCCTCCGGCGTCGCCTTGCCGTATTTGGTCAAGATCTTGGGATCCAGCGAGCCGGCGTTGACGCCTATCCGGATCGGTATACTGGCGTCCTTGGCGGCCTTGGCGATCTCGGCGACCCGGTCGTCGAACTTCTTGATATTGCCGGGGTTGACTCGGACCGCCGCGCACCCCGCATCGATGGCGGCGAAGACGTACTTGGGCTGGAAATGAATGTCGGCGATCACCGGGATGCGGGACTTGCGCGCGATGGCCGGCAGCGCCTCGGCGTCGTCGGCGCTGGGCACGGCCACCCGCACGATGTCGCAGCCCGCCGCGGTGAGTTCGGCGATCTGCTGCAACGTGGCGTTGATGTCGGCGGTCAGGGTGGTGGTCATCGACTGCACGGATACCGGGTGCTCGCTGCCCACACCCACGGTTCCGACTTGCAGCTGGCGGGTCTTACGCCGCGGCGCCAGCACCGGCGGCGACACGGCGGGCATACCGATCATCATGGCGAGGCCTCTATCGATGTAGCCGGATCGGATTGACAATGTCTGCGGTGATCGTCAACAGGCTTACCCCGATGAAGACGAGCACAACCGCATACGTCAGCGGCATCAGCCGGGAATAGTCGACCGGAGGTCCATTCGGGCGCCCGGTAGCCCGCCGGATGGCGTTGCGGGTGCCTTCGTAGACGTTGACTGCGATGTGCCCGCCGTCCAGCGGAAGCAGCGGCAACAGATTGAACACTCCGAGGAACAGGTTCATCGCCACGAGCAGCAGCAGGAAAAACCACCACACCCCGAAACCCGCCGCGTCGCCACCGAGCACGCTGGCCCCGATCACGCTGAACGGGGTATCCGGCCGGTCCTGGCCGGCGATGCGGTCCAGCAACGCCGGAACGCGTTGCGGAAACTCCTTCACACCCTGCCAGGTATTGGCGAACATGGTGCCGGTGAAGGCGACGGTCTTGCCTACCGCGTCCACCGGGCCGTAACGAGGCGTCACGGCGCGCAGCGGAGGCGGCGATACCCCGATCGCCCCGACAACCTCGTCGCCCTTACCCCCCAACGCTGATATCGGGACGCGGGCGACATCGATCACCACAGTGCGTTGCTGCCCGTTGCGGTCCAACCGCACCTCGGTCGGGCCGGAACGGCTGTGGACGGCGGCGACTAGATCACCGAAGTCGTGCACCGGGGTGCCCGCCACTGCCAGCACCCGATCCCCCGGCTGCAGCCCCGCATCCCGGGCCGGCGCGGGGGAGCCCGGCGGGCAGGAACCGTCGGCCCGCACCGCGATACAGGGGCTGACCGCGGACACCACCGCGGGGGTCGGCGCCGGGTTGAGGATGGGCAGGCCGGTCGACACCGCCATCGCGTAGATCAGCACTATGCCCAGCACGAAATGGGTCAGCGCGCCCGCCGATAACACCACCACCCGCTGCCAGGTGGGGAACCGGATGAACGCGCGCCTGCGGTCGTCCGGGTCGGACAGCTCCTCCATCGCGGTCATGCCGGCGATATCACAGAAACCACCGGCCGGGATCAATTTCAGCCCGTACTCGGTCTCGCCCCGCCGGAAAGAGAACAACGTTGGGCCGAAGCCGACGAAGTAGCGACGCACCTTCATCCCGAAGGCCTTGGCGCTGCCCAGGTGACCGGCCTCATGCAAGGCGATGGAAATCCCGATGCCGGCTGCGAACAGCACTACCCCCAGCACGAACGTCACGCTATGCTCCTCCTCATCTAGGGCTCCTCGTCATTCAGGGCTTCGGCTCACTCGGGGCGCTTACTCGCCCCAGTGAGCCGGCCGCCCAGCAACTCGGTGGCCCTGCTCCGAGCCCAGTCTTCGGCGGCCAGCACGTCCTCCACCGTAGCCGGGTCGGTCTGCCACCCCGACGACTCATCCAGCACAGCTGATACCGCATCGACGATGCCACGAAACGGGATGCGGCCGGCCAGGAAGGCGGCCACCGACTCCTCGTTCGCTGCATTGAACACCGCCGGCACGCAGCCACCGGCAGCACCCGCCGCCTTGGCCAGCTCGATGGCAGGAAAAGTCTCGGCGTCTACCGGTTCGAACGTCCAGCTCGCTGGACTGCCGAAGTCACACGCCGGGGCCGCGTCGGCGACCCGGTCGGGCCAGCCCAGTGCCAGCGCGATCGGCAACCGCATGTCCGGCGGGCTGGCTTGGGCGATCGTCGAACCGTCGGTGAAGGTGACCATCGAGTGGATCACCGACTGCGGGTGCACCACCACGTCGATGCGGTCATAGGGGATGTCGAACAGCAGGTGGGTTTCGATCAGCTCCAGGCCCTTGTTCACGAGGGTGGCCGAGTTCACCGTGACCACCGGACCCATCCGCCAGGTCGGGTGCGCCAGTGCCTGCTCGGCGGTGACCCCATCGAGTTCGTCGCGGCGGCGCCCGCGAAACGGCCCTCCCGAAGCGGTCAGCACCAGCCTTGACACCTCAGCGCGGCTGCCGGCGCGCAGGCACTGAGCGAGTGCGGAATGCTCGGAATCCACCGGCACGATCTGGCCGGGCGCAGCTGCCCGGGTGACCAGGGTGCCGCCCGCCACCAGGGACTCCTTGTTGGCCAGGGCCAGGGTGGCGCCGCTGCGCAGGGCGGCCAGCGTCGGGGCCAGGCCCCGGGAGCCGGTCACCCCGTTGAGCACCACATCGGCCGGCTGGGTCGCGACCAGCTCAGCAACGGCGTCGGGGCCGATCAAGATTCGCGGCATCCGGTAACCACCCTGGTCGTACCCACATCGTTGCGCCTCGGCGAAGATCGCCAACTGCAGATCCTGCGCTGCCCGTCCCCGTGCCACGGCGACGGCAGGTGCGCCGGTCTGCAGCACTTGCGCGGCCAGCGCTTGCGGATCAGCCCCGCCCGCGGCCAGCCCTGCCACCCGGAAACGGTGCGGGTTACGCCGCACCACGTCCAGCGCCTGGACACCGATCGATCCGGTGCTACCGAGCAGCAGCACCGTGCGAGGCCGAGCCGACAGGTCCATCTAGGTCATTGTTCCCGACCGCAGTGTGCTTATGCGTGCGAGGTGACCTCACACAGATCACACTGATCGTGACCGCTCACGGAGGGAGTCGGGCATGGGCATTCTCGGTTGGATTGTTCTTGGACTGTTTGCAGGTGCCATCGCCAAATTGATCATGCCGGGTAATGACCCCGGTGGGTTCATCGTCACCATACTGTTGGGCATCATCGGGGCGGTCATTGGCGGGTTCATCGGCAGCCGCATTTTCGGGCGCGGGTTGGAGACGTTCTGGAATCTCCAAACCTGGATTGTTGCGATCATCGGATCGCTCATCCTGCTGATAATTTACCGACTCGCCGTCGGGCGACGCGGAGTGTGGCGGCACTGACCCTGATTGGCTGGCGGGAGCGGCGTACGACCGGATCCCGCCAGCTCCCGGGCGGTATGCGATGATGCCGCTGTGGCTGTGACAGACCAGCATCCCACCAACGCGCACTCGACTCACTCAGATTTCGGCGACGCCGAGCAGGAACCCTCCGCCGATTGGGGCTGGCACGGCAGCTTCCCTCGGGCCGGAAAGGCCGCCGGATGGTTCACCGCCGTGGCACTGTTTGCGATGCTCGTCGGCAATCACCACAGTCATGTTGAGGACGTCTACCTGATCGGCCTGGGCACGCTGCTCGTGGTGATGCTCGTAGCCAGCCATGTGAAGGCCTACAAACAAAAACGACGCTGGCGGGATTGAGCGGCGCACCGGCCGTCGAGCTGGAGATCGGCCACCGCAGGGTTCGGATCACCAACCCGGACCGGATTTACTTTCCCGCCCGCGGCGAGACCAAGATCGATCTGGCCCGCTATTACCTGTCCGTCGGCGACGGCATCGTGCGCGCGCTGCGGGAGCGTCCGTGCATGCTTCACCGGTTCCCCCGCGGAGTCACCGGACCCAAGGTTCACCAGAAGCGGTTGCCGGCCGGCGCTCCGCCCTGGGTGCAGACCGTGCGGGTGGACTTTCCCTCTGGACGATCCGCCGACGAGCTGTGCGTCACCGACATCGCCGATGTCATCTGGGCGGTACAGATGAGCACCGTGGAGTTCCATCCTTGGAATACCCGCAGCATGCGCGTCGAATTGCCCGATGAATGGCGCATCGATCTGGACCCGCAACCCGGCACCGGATTCCCGCAAGCCCGCCAGGTGGCCTTGGTGGTGCAGGAGGTACTAGCCCAAGTCGGTGCGGTGGGCTGGCCGAAGACCTCCGGTGGTCGCGGGATGCATGTCTACGTGCGGATCGAGCCGCGCTGGAGCTTTGCCGACGTGCGGCGTGCGGCGCGCGCCTTCGCCCGCGAGGTGGAACGCCGCGCACCCGACCTGGTCACGACCGCGTGGTGGAAACGGGACCGGATC
>JBHELN010000385.1:0-11907 GCA_046263115.1 Pseudonocardiaceae bacterium
GCGTGGGCGCACGCTACCGAACGTGCGTTGCAGCTCGAGCTCGCCCTCCAGCACGGCGGCCAGCCGGTGTACGCCCTCGACGATCCGTTCCGATGTGGGGTAGCAGAATGACAGCCGCATCTGCCGGCTGCCCAGGCCGTCAGCATAGAAGGCCGTGCCGGGCACATAGGCGACCCGCTGGGTCACCGCCCGAGGCAACATCGCCTTCGTATCCAGTCCTTCCGGCACGGTGAGCCAGACATAAAAACCGCCGGCCGGATGGGTCCAGGTACATCCTGGAGGAAGGTGCTGGGTGAGCGCGGCCAGCATGGCGTCGCGGCGCTCGCGGTAGACCTCGCGGTAAATCTTGACTTGGCCCTTCCAGTCGTGCTTGGCCAAGTAGCGCGACACCACGAACTGGGTGAACGCCGGTGGGCACAACGTGGCCGACTCCGCGGCCAACACCAGCTTCTCCCGCACCGCGTGCGGAGCGAGCGCCCAGCCGACCCGAGGTCCGGGCGCGAAGGTTTTGGAGAATGAACCGAGGTACACCACGTTGTCCGGATCCGCGGCGCGCATCGCCGGATAAATCTGCCCGTCAAAACTCAGCAAGCCGTAGGGATTGTCCTCGATGACCAACACCCGGTACTCGGCACACAGCCGCAACACCTCGGCACGACGTTGCACGGCCAGCGTGATTCCCGCCGGGTTGTGGAAATTCGGGATGGTGTAGAGGAATTTCGGCGTTCGACCCTGGGCACTTAAGGACTCCAGCGCAGCGTCTAGCTCGCTGGGGACCAGCCCGTCGTCGTCCATCGCCACCTGCACCACCTGCGCCTGGTAGGACGCGAAAGTGGTCAGCGCACCGACGTAGGACGGTGCCTCGGCGAGCACCACGTCCCCCGGATCGCAGAAAATCCGGGTCACCATGTCCAGGGCCATCTGCGAACCGACGGTGACCGTGACGTCGTCGGCATGGGCCCGGATCCCCTCCAACGCCATGACCTCGCAGATCTGCCCGCGTAGCTCCGCGGTGCCCTGGGCCGAGCCGTACTGCAGCGCCATCATCCCGTCGGCGGTGACCATTTGGGCGAGTTCGTCGGCCAGCGAGTCCATCGGCAATGCGGGGAGGTAGGGCATGCCACCGGCCAGTGAGACGACCTCAGGGCGGCTGGCGACGGCGAACAGCGCGCGGATTTCCGATGCGGTCATGCCCGTGGTGCGCTGCGCGTAGCGGCGCAGATGTGGATCGAGATCGCGCTGAGTCGGCGGTCGGTGGCTCGGCAGGTTGTCGTGGCCTCTAGTGTTCATCCGGCGCCTTCGGTGCGGTTACGGTCCCCTGGCAGTGTAAAGCCGCCGCCGAGAACACCCCGGCGCCCTTCACTGACCGGTGGTCATCGGCATATGCTTCGCCAGGCGTTTTCGCGCCGGAAATTGTCAGCGCCCGTTGTCAGGGGAGGCCCATTGTCGCGTCGAGTGGTCGGTGTCACCCTGGACAACCTCGATCTACTGCCGAAGAAGTGCCGGCGTTGCGTGTTCTGGGAGCTCGCGCCGCATATCCGGGAGCAGGCCGAAGAGTTCGGGCAGACCGAACTGGAGAAGGAATCCTGGGTGTCCAGCGTGCTGCTGGAATGGGGCTCCTGCGGGCGGATCGTGATGTCCGGGGATGTCCCGGCCGGCTACGTGCTCTACGCTCCCCCGGCGGCGGTGCCTCGGGCCTCGGCGTTTCCCACCTCGCCGGTCAGCGCTGATGCCGTGCTGCTCACCGCGCTGAAGGTGCTGCCGGAGTTCGGCGGCGGTGGTCTGGGCCGGATGCTTGTGCAGTCGGTCGCCAAAGATCTCACCCGGCGCGGCGTGAAAGCCATCGAGGCCTTCGGTGACGCCAAGCCCACGCACGACTCCAGCTGCGTGGTGCCCGCGGAGTTCCTGCAACAGGTGGGCTTTAAGACGGTGCACGCCCACCCCCGGTGGCCCAGGCTGCGCCTGGAATTGCGCACCGCACTGACCTGGAAGGAAGACGTCGAAGCCGCTCTGGAACGCCTCCTGGGCTCGGTAACCATCCACACTGCCGAACCCATCCTGCGCCCCGCCTGACGCGCATTCAGCGGATCACAGGGCGGGTTGGGCTACTTCGCTGCGGAGCAGGTCCGCGAAGGTGAAGGTGCCGGTGGGTTGATCGTTTTCGCCCAGTAGGTAGAGACGCTTGACAGCGACCAGGATCCCCTCGGCGATCACGTCGCGGCACGCCGGGTCCAGTAGCCTGTGGCGATCTTCGGGGTTGGTCAGGTAACCCAGTTCGATGCGGACCGCGGGCATCCGGGTCATCCGCAGCAGCTCCCAGGTCTTGGGATGGGCGCCGCAGTCGAGCATTCCGGTGCGGGCGGTCAATTCCCGCTGCAGGAACTGGGCCAGCGCCTCTCCCACGGTGGACGTGACGCCGTTGCCAGTACCGAAATGGAACGTCGCCACGCCGTGGGCCATTGCGGTGGGGTGGCTGTCGGTGTGCAGGGACAGCACGAGGTTGGCGCCCGCGTTGTTGGCGAAGGCGGCTCGCTGCGCCTCGGTGGGGCAGGCGTCGAGGCGCCGGGACAGCATTGTCTCCATCCCGGTGGCGCCCATCCGACCCGTCAGCCGCTGGGCCAGATCCCACATCAGCTCGGCTTCGGCCGCGCCGTCCACCACGATGCCGCGGTTAGCACCCCCGAGGCAGGGATCGATCATGATCCGCTTGCCGCGCAACGCCGGGCCCGCCCGGCGCAGCAGTTCCTGCTCGCGGAGCAGCACTGGCCGCCCGCCACGAACCTTGGGCTGCAGCTGGCGCAGGGCGCGCACAGTGGCAGGCCCGCAGATCCCATCCACCCGTAGGCCGTAGTCCCGCTGGAAGCTGCGCAAGGCGGCCTCGGTCTGGAGGCCGAAGATGCCGTCCGCGCGGTAGGCGTCGTAACCCAGCTCCAGCAGGCGTTCCTGCAGCGTGCACACGTCATCGCCACGCATCGGGCGAAACAGCACATACCTGAGCATCCGGCAGCCGAGCTCCAGGCGCGCGTCACACAGCGCCTGGTAGGTGGCCAGCCCGACGATCCCGTCGGTGATCAAGCCGCGACGTTGCTGGAAGGCGCGGACCGCGTGTTCGACGGTGAGGTCAAATCCGTCGGTTGCCGTATCCGCATCCGATGGCGGTGGGAGCAGGCCCTCCGAGGTCAGCATCGCCCTGAGCTGCGCCACCGCCGGTCCGGTGTCGCCGCGGCGCAGCAGCTGCATTCACCCTCACTTCTGATCGACTGATCGACTGATCGACGCCGGGACTCGGGATTAGCGACCGGGCGTGCCCGTCCGCCGTGCAAGACGCGTCCCAGGGTAATCGGTTGCCTGCAGCGGGTGAAACAGGTGCGGGCTACTGATCAGCCCAGGTACTCCGCCAGGTCTTGCAGCAGGGCGGCCTTGGGCTTGGCGCCGACGATCTGCTTGACCGGCTTGCCACCCGAGAACACGATCATCGTCGGAATGGACATGATCCGGTAGTTGCGTGGCGTGCTGGGATTGGCGTCGATGTCCATCTTCGCGATGGTGATCTCGCCGTGCTCTGAGGCGATCTCTTCGAGTACTGGTGCAACCATCTTGCAGGGGCCGCACCAGGACGCCCAGAAGTCCACCAGCACCGGCTTGTCGCTGCCGAGCACCTCGTCGGCGAACGACTGGTCGGTCACGGTCACGGTCGACTTATCTGCCATGTCATCTCCTGTGTGCGAACTCATCATGTGAATATCAAGACTTGCTGCCGTACCCGCCGCCGACGAACTCAGCGGCAACTTGTGCGCGCACATCGATGGCGTGCTCGGCAAGCCAGCGCTCCGCGTCTATCGCGGCCGCGCAACCTGTGCCGGCGGCGGTGACAGCCTGCCGGTATGTCCGGTCGACCAGGTCGCCGCTGGCGAACACCCCGTCCACGTTGGTTTCCGTGGTCGGCGCTTTCACGAGCACGTAACCGTCCTCGTCGGTGTCGATCTGACCGCGGACCAGGTCGCTACGCGGGTCGTGCCCGATCGCTACGAACATCCCGGTGACGTCCAAGGTTGAGCCGTCGGACAGCGCCAGGCCACTCACGCCGCCGTCACCGAGCACTTCTTTGATTGTCACCCCGGTGCGCCAGTTGATCTTGTCGTTGTTCCGGGCTCGCTCAAGCATGATCTTGGAAGCGCGAAATTCGTCGCGCCGATGCACCACGGTCACTGATCGCGCGAACTTGGTCAGGAAGGTGGCCTCTTCCATCGCCGAGTCGCCGCCACCGATGACAGCGATGTCCTGGTCACGGTAGAAGAAGCCGTCGCAGGTGGCGCACGAGCTGACGCCCCGGCCGAGCAGCTCCTGCTCGCCGGGCACCTTGAGGTAGCGCGGCTGTGCGCCCATCGCGAGGATTACCGACCGGGCCAGGTAGGTGGTGTCATCGACCATCACCCGCTTGACGTCACCTACCAACTCGACCGAGGTCACGTCTTTGGATTGCAGTTGCGCACCGAAGCGTTCGGCTTGCGCGCGGAACTGCTCCATCAGGTCCGGACCCATGATCCCGTCGCGGAAACCCGGGTAGTTCTCCACGTCGGTCGTGGTCATCAGGGCGCCACCGTACTGGCTACCCTCGAACACGAGCGGCTCCAGTTGTGCACGCGCGGTGTAGATCGCGGCCGTGTACCCGGCCGGACCCGAGCCGATGATGATGACGTCCCGGATCTGCTCACTCACGTTGGCCACAACACGATCCTACGGATCGATGTTCCCTCCGCAGTTTGGGCGCTCTTCAAGAGTAGCCAACCCGGGCGGTTGGTGCGGTCAACCGCCGCAACCTTGGAGCTTGCCTGTTCGCGAGACGTCGGTCTGATCCCCGCCTCGGCCGAAGGTGGTGGCAGCCTGCGGGGTGTGGCTGTCCGGAGGGTGCAGCCCGGGCTCGCCGTACTCGGGTGGCCTGCCTTGAAGAGCCCCCAACCTCAGGTCGCGCGCTGCTGGATCTGGAGGTCGCTGAGCTTGGACTGGTGGTGGCCTTCCCCGCCACTGAGCCCAGTGATCCACACCAGCAGGTATCGTGCCGGCGGCCCGGCGCGCAGCGGGATCTGGTTGTTGCCCGATTTGAGCGTGGCGGTGCCGACCAGAGTGGTCTGGTCCAGCCGGGCATTGGCAGACATCGCGGTGCGGATTTCCAGCACGGTGCCAGCGCTCGGTGACACCACGGTCACCGAGGCGGGCGAGATGGGCGTTTCGAAGCTCAGCATCACGCCGAGCCCCTTTTTGTAGATGGGGAACTGCTGGAAGTACGAGTCGGTGGACCAGCCCGTGTTCGGGTTGCCGTCCAACAGCTTTGCGACGTCCCGCTGGTGATCTGGGGTGCCCAAACCGGAGGGGTCGTACACCGATAAGGCCCGGATCCGAGCCGGAGCAAGCAACGCCGGCGGCGCCGGCGCCGGCCTAGCGGGTGCGGTGCCGGCGATCACCAACGGTGCCCCCCCGGTATCGGTGAACACCGACACGACCTGCATCCCGGCGTAACCAATGATCATCAGTGTGGCCGCGCCCAGCACCGTCATCGACACCGCGAATTTGATCTGGCGAAGCCGCCGGGCCCGTTGCGGGTCGATCGGTCGGGCGCCGGACCGCAGGTCATCAACGCTGGCGGCGTGGAATTCCAACACTTGGCGCACGGCGGCCCCGGTGTGCACGCCGCCGGTACCCGGACCGGCGATGCTGCGCAGCGCAAGGGTGGACAGCTCTACCGGTACCGCGGGCCGCAGCGTCGTAGGACTGCGCGGACCGCCGTCCGTACCGAGCGGGGCGGGCTGCAGGCCCGGTGGCCTGTCAGGCAGCGGCCAGCACCCGGTGAGCAGCAGGTACAGCACCGCGCCCAGGCCGCGGATGTCGTCCGGAGCACCGGTGTTGGGCGGCGGCCCGGGGAAGGCCAACCGGATCTGCCGGTCGGATCCCACCCGGATCCGGTCCGGGTGATCGCAGCCCAGGACCAGACCTGCGCTGTGTGCCGCGTCGACGGCACCAGCCAGCGGGACCAGCATCCGGGCCGCCACCCCCGGCGGCAGTGGCCCACCATCCAGCAGCTCCACCAGCGGCCCACCAGGGGTCCACTCGGCGACCACGGCGGCGACTGTGGCGACGTGGGGACCGCCGGCACCGTCTGTGCCGTGCGAAGCGTCGATGCGCTCGGGCTCCAGCACGTCCAGCACCCGCGCCGCGCCTGCCGTCTCCAGGCGGGCGGCCCGCAATGCGCGGGCGACGGCGGAGCGGACCCGGGTGACCGCCGCTGGGTCGTTCGGTGCGGCGGTGAACAACGTCAGGGCGACGTCGCGGTCGAGCATGAGGTCCCGGCCCCGCCACAGCCGCACAGCGCAGCGGTCGTCACGGCCGATCTCGGCGAGCAGGCGGTAACGACCCCCACCCAATATGTACCCAGGGGCGAACCACGGAAGACGGAACTGTTGTGCCCCCGTCCCCGCCGACTCGCTCACCGTGATGTCACCGTCTCTGCGCCCATTTTGCGGTCGATTTTGCGGGCTCCTGGCTGACGATTGTCAAGCCTACGGCTCCCGCGGGCTAATCGAGCGGTGGCGGATCAGGCGCTCGACTGCTGGTGCGCGAAGCGCTTCGGTGAGCTCTGGGGTGCGCAGGATCAGCAGGGCGATCCCCATCACCACCCCGACGATCAGGGTTGTGGACAGCAGGTCCAGCCAGGCCCCGCTCACTCCGTCCCAATCGGTCGCAGCCCGCAGCGCCAGCACCGCTCCCACCGCCGGCAGGGCGCCGATTACACAATTACGGAAGGTGATCAAACTGCGCTTGGTCTCCACCCGGCCCAGCCGCCGGCGCAGCCAGGTCTGCCCGACCATCGCGCCCACCACCAGTGACAGCGAGTTGGCCGCGGTCAGACCGAGCACCACATCGGCGTCGTCGAGAAACACCGGGCAGGCCAGTAGTAGTGGCAACTTCACCGCCACCATGATCGCATTGATCATCGTCGGGGTACGCGCGTCGGCCATCGAGTAGAACACCCGCAGTTGCAGCATCGTCACCGCATACGGCAGCAGGCCGAAGGCGGACACCGCCAGCGCAGTACCGAGCCGCTCGGCGTTGCTTCCTGCTTTGCCCAGCGAGAACAGCGCAACCCCAATCGGCTCCCCGGCCAGCGTGAACACCACGGTGATCGGTACCAGCAGCACGATGAGGTAGCGGCTGCCCACGGACAGATGTTCGACCACACCGCGCCAGTCGGCATCGGCCGCCGCTGCACTCATCCGCGGCATGATCGCGGTGAGCAGCGAGTAGCCGAGGACGCCGTAGGGTAGTTGCAACAACAGCCACACCAGGCTGTAGATCACTACTCCGCCGGGATCGCCCTGCGCTGCGGAGCGGGTGGTGACCACGAAGCCGAGCTGGCCCACCAGCACGTAGACGACGAACCAGGCCGCCATCCCGCTGGCCTGAGTCAGCCGGGAATCCCACCCCCATCGCCAACCGAAATGAAAACCGGCCCGGCGCAGGCCGGGCAACTGCACCAGTGCCTGCGCGACGATGCCCGCCGTCGTACCCAGCCCGAGTACCAGCAGCTTCGGGTCGCTCAGCCGTGCCGGGTTGACGCTGATCTCCCCGGGGACCAGGGCGTAGATGCCCAGCGATACCAGCACGATGACGTTGTTGAGCACCGGCGCCCATGCCGGTGGCCCGAACACGCTGCGGGCATTGAGGATGGCCCCGAACAGCCCGGACAGGCCGTAAAACAAGATCAACGGCAATAACAGGTAGCCGAACACTGTGGCCAGCTGCGGGTTGGCGTCCTCGCCGGTGCCCAGAAACAACACGGCCAGAAACGGCGCCGCGACCACGGCGAGCACGCTGGCGGCGCTCAGCGCCACGAAGGCAACGGTGACCAGCCGCTGCACGTAGGCCTCGCCCCGGTCCGGGTCCTCCTTCGCGGCGCGCACCAGCAGCGGCACGATCACGCTGGTCAGAACGCCACCGAGGAGGACCTCGTAGAGCATCGCGGGCAGCGTGTTGGACACCGTGTACGAGTCGTTGACCACACCCAGCCCGAGTACCGCGGCCAGCGCTAGCTGGCGGAGGAATCCGGTGATCCGGCTGACCAGGGTGGCCACCGCCATGGTGCGAGTCGCCGCGGCCAGCGAATACCGCGAGCCGTGATCCTGCCTAGGCCGTCGGTCAGAGCGTGGCGTGCAGTTCGCGGTGTCCAAACGTCACCCGGCTTCCCGTGTTCTGCGAGCTGTGCGGCGTCCTAGGGACGTACTGTCCTAGGGACGTACTAGGGGCCGTACTCGGCGTACGACTCGGCGGGCCACCAGCAACACCAGCAAGGCTCCGGCGCCCGCAGTGAGCGCGACTGTAACCCGACCGAATGCGGTCGAGCGCAGCTGGAGGGTGCTCGGTTCGCCGAGCGGCGTGCCGCCTGCGGTACTCAGCCGGGCGTCGATACTGAACTGGCCGGCTCTGCTGACCTTGGCCGGAATGACCAGCTGCCGGGTGCTATGCGCCGGTACCAGCTGGAGCCCAACGGCTCCCGCTCGCAACCCGGGGGTCTCCGACAGGTTCAGCGCGACCTGCACCCCGACCGGCAGCTCGTTGCTCACCGTGATCAGCAGCGGGGAATCCGACGCCGCCAGGCTGTAGGGACCGGGTGGCTGGACGATGCGCACCGATCGGCGCAACTCATCCAGCTGGCTGCTCTGTCCTGCGGTCAGCGCGGCGGCCCGGGTGGGCGCCTCGCGCCACGCCGTGGACACCGCCCGCAGCAGCCCCAGGCGCAGCGGATCGAGCAGGCTGGCCGGCCTGAGATTCGCTGCGGGATCTAAGACGGTGGCCACCTGCAGATCGCGCAGAACATCTCGATCCCGCTGGATCTCCGACGTGACCTGATACGGGATCTCGTCGGCGCTGGCTTGCGGTGGGTAGGTCACTGCTGCCGCGGAGCCGGCAGCGGGCCGGGTGGCGGCCAGCGCCGGCAGCTCGCGAGGGGCGACGAAGCCAGCGTCGAGCAGCTGCCGGGCGGTGCTCACCAGGGCAGTGGCGTCCGTCCCGCGGACCTGCCAGCGGCGCGGGGGCACCAGCAGAATTCCCCGGGCACTGGCGGCCCGGTACACCAGGGCACCGATACCGTCCTGCGTCGACAGCGCGTTCGTTGCCGGAACCGTCGTCGTGCTGGTCAGCGCGCTGGTCAGCAGCGGATCGACGAGCAGGCCCACGGCGCTGTCGCGGCTGGCGGGAACCACTGCGCTGGAGTTGGCAGTACTTGGAGAGCCACCTACCAGGCCGACGACGTCACGCTGTGGTAGCGGCTGCGGCGCGAGATCACGAGGATCCAGCAGCACGGCGTGAGTCTGGAGCGCGGTGAGGTCGGCCAGCGTCCGTTCGTCGAGCATCTCGTCTAAGGGCCAGATCACGCCGGTGAGCGGCTGCACCGCGAGTAGGTCGCCCACCAGGCGCGCGCCGGTACTGGTGGCCAGCGCCTCCAGATCGGTGAGCCCGGCGCGGGACAGCGCTACCAGGTCCGTGTCGGCGTAGGGCAGCGGCAGCACGCAGCGACCTTGAACCGCGGCGCGGAGCCGATCGAGCCAGCTCCGGGCATCCCGCGCACCGGTGCCCGCGGTGATTCCGCGGGGATCGGACACCTGGTAGCCGTGGCTCATCTCGTCGAGCGTCTCGAGCAGCAGTGGGTCCACCGCGACGCACACTGCCGCGGCCAGCGGTGATCCGGGCGGCACCGCTTGCTCGAGTGCACCGAGTAAACCGTCCAGCCGTCCGCCGGGTGCGATCTCAGTAGCCAGTGGATCCGTCCCGGCACGGTCACTACGGATCAGGATCGGTTCCCCGGGCCCGGTCGGTAACCGCTCGGGCGCCGCGGCCAGTGGCCACATGATGGTCAGTGGCGCCGGCTGCGGCGGCCGGTGCCACACCGGGCCTGGTGCAGATCCCGGGCTGGCCGGGGGAATCCCGAGCACGGGCAACAGCAGGGGGACTGACGCCAGCCGCGTCATCCCGCCGAGGTCAGGTTTGCCGTTGAGGTTGATCAGCAGCGGGTATACGCCCGGTGTGGTGATTTGCAGGGAATCCAGATCTGGCCCGCCGCGCAGTGGCACGTCAAGCTGGAACGAGCTGCTGCGCCCGGGGGCGAGATCACCCGGCACCGGCTGGAATCGGGTGACGTGCGGCGCCTCTGAGTCGCCTTGGATGGCCCGGCTGACCGCCTCGTCCGAGTTCGCCGCCTCATCGCGTTGGAACCGGATCTGAAGCTGGCTGATCGGGTGGTCTCCGACGTTGACTACCCGGCCAGTCACCCGCAGAACCGGCGCGCTGGTGACGGTGACCACCCGAGGTGACAGGTCCGACAGCTCCAACCGGGCCAGCACGTTCGGGCGCGGTGGTTGCAGGGTCTGCCCCACGGCCACGCCAGGAAGGACGCCGGGGATCAGCAATCCCAGGACCGCCACCAGGACGGCTGCGGCGCCGCGGTGCAGCCGGCGCGTCACCCGCGGGGCCTCGCGCCCGGGACCATCAAGCCCGGGATCATCAAGCCGAGTCCGCGAGCATCGTGGTGGCGCGCTGTACGAGGCGGCGCTCATCGGCGTAGGCCAACCGCGACGGCAGGTCAGCCAGCGGCACCCAGGCCACCTCCGCGACCTCGTAATCGGCGTCGGACAGCTTGCCGCCGACGGCGCGCAGCAGGAAATGGTGCACCGTCTTGTGGATGCGGCGGTCCTCCGCGACGAACCAGTAGTCGATGCTGCCCAGTGCGGCCACCACGGCGCTATCGATCCCGGTCTCCTCGGCGACCTCACGCACCGCAGCCTGCTCCACTGTCTCGCCCTGCTCGACGTGACCCTTGGGTAGTGACCACAGCAACCGACCGCGCCGATCCAGCCGACCGATCACAGCCGCGTGTCCGGTTTCGGTATCTACGACCAGCCCACCCGCCGACGTTTCGGCCACGGTCCGCATCCGGGGTGCCCGGCGTTTCCCGTTGCCCTGACTGGTTGGCTTACGGGTGCCCTTGTCACGACCGGACTTATTAGAGGACGAGGGCATGGCCTGATGGTATAGGCGCCACCGCATGGCTACCGTCTCAGCAGGGTCGTCGGCCCTCGGTGCTACCCGTTAGGCTCGCTCCTCGTGTCGGTTGGGGTGGGGAATCGAGTGCTGGGTATGGGCCGGGCGCAGCAGAATGCTGTGGTGGAGCTGTTGCGGATCGCGCCGGTCGCCGACGAGTTGGCCGCTCGCTTCATCGCCGCAGGTCATGACCTCTATCTGGTGGGGGGCAGCGTGCGGGACGCGCTGCTCGGCCGGTTGGGCAGCGACCTGGATTTCACCACCGATGCGCGCCCGGCCGCCATCACCGCGATCCTGCGCGGCTGGGCGGACGCGATGTGGGACACGGGTATCGCGTTCGGGACCGTCGGCGCGTCGAAGGCCGGCATCCAGTGCGAGATCACCACCTACCGCGCCGACCGCTACGACCGGGTATCCCGCAATCCCGAGGTCGTCTTCGGTGACACCGTCGAGGGTGACCTGGCCCGGCGAGACTTCACGGTGAACGCGATGGCCGTCCGGTTGCCGCTCAAGGGCGGCGGCCGGTTCGTCGACCCGCACGGCGGGATGGCGGCGCTGGCTCGCCGTGAGCTGGATACGCCTGCTACCCCGGAGGAGTCCTTCGCCGACGACCCGCTGCGGATGCTGCGCGCGGCTCGGTTCGTCTCCCAGCTCGGCTTCACGCTGGCCCCCCGGGTCCGGGCGGCGCTGGCTGCGATGGCGGGCGAGATCAGCCGGATCACCGCTGAACGAGTCGCTGCGGAGTTATCCAAGCTCATGCTGGGGGCCGACCCGCGAGCCGGTGTCGAGCTGATGGTGGACACCGGATTGGCTGCGTAC
>JBHELN010000386.1:0-4038 GCA_046263115.1 Pseudonocardiaceae bacterium
CGCCGCGGAGCTGCGCCGCTACGCCGGGCTGACCAAGGACTGCGCGGTGATCGGCGCAATCAACCGTTTGGAGATTTGGGACAGCACCGCCTGGCAGCGCTACCTGGAGGAGCACGAGGAGTCCTACGCCCAGGCGCAGGACGAGGTGCTGCCCGGGGTGATGTGACCTGACCTGATGATGTGACCCGGTGACGCGAGGTCTCCGTCCGGAGCTGCATCCCGCGGATACCTACAACGCCCAGCAACACCGACGGCCCAGCCCTGACGCACCTTCCCCGGCGCCAGGATCTGGCCCCGGGCGGAGACCTGGCGGCACCGAGTCCGGATACCTCGATGTGGAGTCATATCGGGGTAAGGACGTACGCGATGACCCCCGATATGGCTCGGTGCCGGGGTGTGGTGGTGAGAGAGGTGGGCGTGAGCGGAGGGAGGCTGTTGGTGGCCGGATCACCCCAGCACGCCCCTGTCCTGCTGCGCCGATCCCTCGAGCTGCTCGAGCCTGCGCTGGCGAGCCGCCCAGCCGTGATGGTCGATGCCACGGTAGGTCTCGGTGGCCACGCGGCGGCGCTGCTCGGCGCCCATCCGACGCTCACTCTGCTCGGCATCGACCGCGACCAGCAAGCGCTCGGCGTAGCCAGCGATCGGCTGCGATCGTACGCCGCCCGGGTACGTCTCGTGCATGCCGTTTACGACGAGCTACCGCGCATCCTGCGCCGATTCGAGATCCCTCATGTCGACGGCGTGCTGTTCGACCTGGGGGTGTCCTCGCTGCAACTCGACACGGCCGAACGTGGTTTCTCCTATGCCCGCGACGCCGTGCTGGACATGCGCATGGATCCCACCGCGGGACCGACTGCCGCCGACGTACTCAATGGCTATTCGGAAGGTGATCTGCGTCGAGTGCTCCGGGAATACGGGGAGGAGCGCTTCGCCGGCCGGATTGCCGCCGCGGTCGTGGCGCAGCGGGCCCGGCGGCCCTTCGAGACCACCGCTCAACTGGTCGACGTGGTCTACCAGAGTGTGCCCGCAGCGACTCGCCGGCACGGGGGCCACCCAGCCAAGCGCACCTTCCAGGCGCTGCGCATCGAGGTCAACGGCGAGCTGGCCGCGCTGCACTCGGCAGTGCCTGCCGCGCTGCGCGCGCTGGCGGTCGGTGGCCGGTTGGTGGCGATGTCCTACCACTCGCTGGAGGACCGGATCGTCAAGCAGGCACTGGCCGCGCTGAGCACCTCCCGCACCCCGGCCGGCCTGCCGGTTGAGCTGCCGGGGCACGGGCCGCAGCTGGCCGCGTTGACCCGCGGCGCCGAGCGGGCCAGCCAGGCCGAGATCGCCGCCAATCCGCGCGCAGCGTCCGTACGGCTGCGTGCTGTGCAGCGCATCGCCCCGTCTGACCAGCTTGGATCCGGCCGGCTGGAGTCGGCGCCGTGACTGCTCCCGCCCGGACTGCGACCCCGGCGCGTGGCAGGACGACCGCACCGGCCCGCCGCCGGGACCCGGTGCCCAGCGGTGGCCGGGATCCGGCGTCGCAGCGTGGGCGCTCTCCGGCCGTCGCGCGCGCTTACGACCGGCGGGCTCAGCGCACCGGGGTACGCCCCGCTGGTCCCGGCAACGTGGACACCGGCCGCGCCCCGTTCGTGATGTTGGTCATGGCTCTGCTGGCCGTGACGCTGGTAGCCACGCTGTGGTTGTCCACAGCGGCTACCGCTGACTCCTACCACCTGCAGAACGCCCGAAAGGTGGCCAGGCAGCTGACCGAGCGATCGGAGAGTCTAAGCCGCCAGGTGGCCACCCTGGAGACCGCACCCGAGCTGGCTCGCCGAGCCCGGGAACTGGGCATGGTGCCGGCCGGGGATGCGGCCCGGCTGGTCGTCCGACCCGATGGTGGCGTCGTGCTGATTGGTCAGCCACGGCGAGCCACCGCCCCGGCCCAGCCCCCCGCGCCGCGGGTGATACCAACCCCGCCGCAGGCAGGACCAATCCCGCCGCAGGCAGGACCAACTACGGCAGGCCCGGTCCCATCCCAGCCGGCACCTGCCCCGCCGCAGCCGGTCACCCCACTGCCGGCCACGCCGGCCACACCGCTGGCAGGCGTGGCCGGCAGTGGGGTGACCGGCGCCGCTTCGCCAGTGCCCAGCTCGCCGGGCCGGAACTGATGGGCACCGCGACTATCCGCCGGACCACCGGACCGGCCCGGCATCGCCGGGCCGGCTCCGCAACCGTCGAGCTGCGTACCCGGCTGGGACTGGGTCGGGTGGTGCTCGTCGCCGCACTCGTCGCCGCCGGCGTCAAACTGGCTGCGGTGCAGGGACTGCAGGCAGCCGCGCTCTCAGCGCAGGCCTCCAAGCAGCGCACCACCGTGCAGCTGCTCCCGGCGCAGCGTGGCACGATCACCGACCGCAACGGCTCGCCGTTGGCATTCAGCGTGGCGGCCGCAGCGCTGTACGCCCAGCCCGACCGGATCACCGTCGAGCAGCGGGCGGTGCGGGCCGACCCGGACGTGCACAAGCAGGCGATGGCCCGACGGGTCGCTCAGGTGCTCGGGCCCCCTGTCTCGGAGCAGGAGATCCTGGGCCAGCTGCGCAGCGACAGCAAGACCGTGCTGCTGGCGCCACTGGTGACGCCAGCCCAAGCCAGGGCGATCCAGCAGGACTTTCCGGAGATCAGCGCGGAGCACCGGGAGATCCGGCAGTACCCGGGTGGTGAGCTCGCCGCCAATGTCCTGGGAGTGGCGAACTGGCGCGCCGACGAGCGCAAGGTCCGTGGCCTGGTGGGCCTGGAAAGCTATGACGACACCCTGCTGGCCGGCCGGGACGGTCGGCGGGTGGTGGACACCGCGGAGGGCTCGGACGCCGTCATCCCGGGCAGCGAGCGTGCCGAGCGATCCCCGGTGCCCGGTTCTGGGCTGGAGCTCACTCTGGACTCCGACCTGCAGTTCACCGTGGCCCAGATGCTCCGTGACTACGCGCGGAAATACCGCGCCAAAGGCGCCAGCGCGGTTGTTCTCGACGCGCGCACCGGCGAGGTCTACGCGATGGCCAACGACGTCACCTTCGATCCGAACAACCTTGAGGCCGCAACCCCGCAAATGCTGGGCAACCCCGCTGTGTCCGCGCCCTACGAACCAGGCTCGGTGAACAAGGTCCTGACGGCCGCCGCCGGGATCGAGAGTGGCGTCGTCGGACCCGACACCCCGTTACAAGTGCCCGGCGAACTGCGCGTCGCGGACCGGATAGTTCGTGACGCGTGGCCGCACGGCATCCTCAAACTCACGTTCACCGGAGTGCTGGCCCGCTCGTCCAACGTCGGCACGTTACTCACCGCGCAACGGGTCGGTGAAGACCGCTTTGTGGACATGCTCAGGCGAATGGGCCTGGGCCAGCGCACCGGCGTCGGGCTGCCGGGAGAGAGCGCCGGTCGGGTGCCGCCCCATGACCAGTGGTCCGGCAGCACGTTCGCCAACCTGCCTATCGGCCAAGGTCTGTCGATGACCGTGTTGCAGATGGCCGGCATGTACCAGGCGATCGCCAACGATGGCGTGCGGATCCCACCGCGTATCGTCAGCGCCGAGATCGCACCGGATGGCACCCGGACCGCGACCCCGCGCCCAGCCGGGATCCGGGTGGTCAGCGCGCAGACCGCCCATACGGTGCGGGATATGCTGCGCGCCGTTGTGCAGAACGAGCCGGGACAGCGCGGTACAGCCCCGGAGGCCGCGCTGGACGGCTATCAGATCGCCGGCAAAAGTGGCACCGCGCAGCAGGTCAATCCTGGTTGCGGGTGCTACAGCAACTCCAACTACTGGATCACCTTCGCCGGGATCCTGCCCGCCGATTCGCCGCGCTTTGTAGTCGGGATCATGCTCGACGATCCCGCTGTCGGCAGCGCCGCCCCGCTGTTCCACCAGATCGCGTCCTCCCTGGCGGGGCGCTACCAGATCCCGCTGTCTCCGGCGCCCAGCCCACCGGCCATCCTCACCCTGCCGTAACTGCGGTTTTGGTCGGCGGACCCGGAGATTGGATGCCGGCACCGGGCCCGTCC
>JBHELN010000387.1:0-3350 GCA_046263115.1 Pseudonocardiaceae bacterium
GCCCCCCGCCTGCTGCTGGAACTGTTGTGTGCGCGGATGCTGTTGCCCGCCGCCACCGAGGGGGACAGCGCAGTGCTGCACCGGCTGGAGCGGCTGGAGCGGCGATTCACCATTGCCGAGCCGACCGTAGAGCAGTCCCGAGACCAATCTGTTCCCGAACCGGCACCGCCGCGCCCTGCCGTCCAGCCCGTCGAAGTCCATCCCGCCCGCCCCGCCGAAGCCCAACTCCGGTCCCAGCCTGCATCGGATCAGCTGGATGCCGCGGCGGTGCGTCGGGTGTGGCAGGCGCTGCTCGACGCGGTGCGCGAACAGAGCCGGGCGACTCAGGTGTTGTTCAGCAACTCCACCGCCAGTGCCGTGGAGGGCAACACCCTGGTACTGAACCTGCCCACGGCCCCGCTGGCACGCCGGCTGGGTGAGGAACGCAACATCGAGATGATCAAGAAGGCGCTGCACAGCGTCCTCGGCGTCGACTGGCAGGTGCGCTGCGAGCACCCTGGGGGCAACGCCGGTCCGGGCGGCCCCCAGCAGAGTTCCCCGGGGCGTCCGGCCGGCCGCCGCTTCGAGACGCCGCCGGAGCGGCCGGCTTCCAGGCGCCCCAAGCTGCCGCAGCCGCCCGACGGCGGAATCCCGCCACCGCCAGAACCACCGGGCTCCGAGGAACCTGGCGCGCCGGCGCCGCCCGATGGCGAAGTGCACTCCGCGCGCCTCGATCCTGAGCAGGTGGCCCTTGAACTACTCGCCGAGCAACTCGGGGCCCGGCGCATCGATTCGTGAAGCCGGTGGAGCAACCGCGCCCCGATCCCACCCGTCCGGCACGCGCCGCATGGTGGACGCCGCATCGGTCCGGGAGTGCGGGGTGGAGCGTTCAGCCGCGCCACCACGGACGTAGCGGGACGTGCGCATTGCCTTGGGCGTCGGGGCGGACCGCCAGCACCTGGTGCAGCTCGATCCCGTTGCGCTCGAACGACAGCCGCGAGGCGGCCATGTACAGGCCCCACACCCGGGCGGTGGGCTCACCGACTTCGGCCACGCAGTCGTCCCAGTGCGCCACCAGGTTGGCGTTCCACTGTTTGAGCGTCAGCGCGTAGTGCTCCCGCAGGTTCTCCACGTGGCGCACCTCGAAGCCGCTGTTCTGCGCCTCGGTGATGATCCTGCCGGCGCCGGCCAATTCTCCGTCCGGGAACACATAGCGGTCGATGAACGCATCGCTCTGCGGCTTGGCCCTGTTGTCCGGCACGGTGATGCAGTGGTTGAGCAGCCGACCGCCCGGACGCAGCTTCGCGAGCAGCTGAGCGAAGTAAGACGGGTAGGAGTGCACCCCGACATGCTCGAGTAGCCCGATCGACGAAATGGCGTCGTACTCGCGACCGGGGGCGTCCCGGTAGTCGAGGTGGCGCACCTCGGCAAGGTCGGCCAGGCCGTCAGCCTCGATGGCCTGCTGGGCCCAGCGGGCCTGCTCTGCGGACAACGTGACGCCCAGCGCGCGCACCCCGCGGCGCGCCGCGTAGCGAACCATGCCGCCCCAGCCGCAGCCGATGTCGAGCAGCCGCATCCCGGCCCGCAGGCCCAACTTGTCGGCGATCAGCTCATGCTTGCGTTCCTGGGCTTGCTCCAGGCTCGCCTCCGGATGGTCGAACACGGCACACGTGTAGGCCATCGACGGGCCGAGGAACATCTCGTAGAACCGGTTGGAGACGTCGTAGTGGTGGTGGATCGCCGCGGAATCGCGGTGCCGGGAGTGCGTCAGGCCTTCGAGCGTGCGGCGCCACCGGGGCCGCGATTCCTGCGGTGGCGGCTGCACCGGCCGCAGCAGATCCCAACCCAGCGAGCGGGTGATCAGGGCCAGCTCCGCCATGGTCGGGCGCCGGAAGCGCAGCTGGTCGGCCATCACCCGCATCGCGACGTATGGGTCACCGGGATGTACCCCGGAAGCATGCAGATCACCGGCGATGTAGGCGCGGGCCATGCCGAGATCCCCGGGCGCGGTGAACACGTAGGTGGCTCCCCGCGGGGTGGCCAGGTGCACGCTGATCTCGGAGTCGGGCGGCCCGGTGGCGCTGCCGTCGTAGGCGGTGAACCGGACCGGGAACCGGCCATCGGACAGCAACTCCACGATCCCGGCCAGCGACAGCCGATCCGCACTCATCGGGGCCTGCGCCGGACTGGAGCGCCGGAAGGTCGTCATCGACGTCGCACCGCCTTTGCGTAGAGGTCCAGGAGTCGCCGATCCGGGTCGTAGCGCTGCTTGAGAGTGGCATAATGCTCGCCGCCGTAGCGGGCGTCGAACTCTGCTCGCGAGTAGAAGGAGTCCGAGTACAGCGACTTGTGCCCGCCCAGCGCATCCACCTGGTGCTCGATCTCCCGGTTGGTGTCACTATCTGTCCCCCCAGGGGCGATCGGCACGCTGGACCAGAACCCGACGTTGACGTAGTCCCGGCCGGGCTGCAGCGGGTACAGCGGCCAGGACCGCTCGCCTCGCAGCCGCAACGGGCACAGCCACACCGGCTCGATCGGCACGTGCCGGGCGAACCAGCGCAGGAACTCCGCGGTGTGTTCCAGGGGGATCTCGACATCCTGGATCACCCGCTCCCGGCGCGGGCGGCCCCGCCACACCTCGAAGCGGTTCTCCAGATCGAACCGATTGGCCAGCGCGACGATCTTCCAGTAGACGTCGCTGCGGCGCAGCCGGGCGGGCCACAACGCGCGGATCAGCGGGTGCTGAGCGCCCAAGCCGCCCGAGCACCAGAACCAGTCGGTATCCCAGCGCCACAGGTAGTCGTGGGTGGTCAGCACATCACGGCGGCGCCGCTGGATCGACCGGTAGTAGATCTGCATCCCGGTGTAGTCGCTCGCCGGACCGTCGAAGTTGGTGCGCCGGCCCAGCGTCAGGTACGACTCGGCCGGGGCGAACATCACACCGTCGAGGTAGTCGACGTCCTCGCCGTCCCACTGCCGGGTCGCGATGATCTGCGCCACCGCGGCGCACAGCTCGTCGGGGTCATCGAAGCGCACGTGCCGCAGTGCCACGTGCGAATGCACCGGTTCCAGCTCGATGCGTAACCGGGTGGCGTATCCCAGCGTGCCGTAGGAGTTGGGGAAACCGGCGAACAGCTCGTCCTCCGGGCCGGCGGTGACGATCTCGCCGGCGCCGGTGAGCACGTCAATCTCCAGGACCGACTCGTGCGGCAGCCCGTTGCGGAACGAGGCCGCCTCGATGCCCAGCCCGCTCACCGCGCCACCCAGGGTGATCGTCTTGAGCTGCGGGACCACCAGCGGGGCCAATCCATGGGGCAGTGTCGCCGCGAGGAGGTCTTCGTAGGTGCACATCCCGGCGACCTCGGCGGTGC
>JBHELN010000388.1:0-10144 GCA_046263115.1 Pseudonocardiaceae bacterium
GCGATGCCCTGCCTCCCTGGCCACTGCCGGGATCTCCACGGTGCCGTCAGCGATCTCGGGAACCTCCAAGGCGAACAGCCGGCGGACCAGATTGGGGTGCGTGCGAGACAGGGTGATCTGCGGTCCGCGCAGTCCGCGGGACACGCCAACCACGTAACACTTGATCCGCTCGCCGTGGCGGTAGGTCTCCCGCGGTGCCTGCTCCACCGGCGGAATGACGCCCTCGGTCTCGCCGATCTTGACCACCACCACGCCGCGAGCGTTGGCCCTGGCGTCGCGTTGCACGACACCGGCCACGATTTCGCCCTCCTTGGCCGAGAACTCGCCGAAGGTGCGCTCGTGCTCGGCGTCGCGCAGGCGTTGCAGGATGACTTGCCGCGCCGTGGTGGCCGCGATCCGACCGAATCCCTCGGGGGTGTCATCCCATTCCTGCACGACGTTGCCGGCCGCGTCCAGTTCCTGCGCCAACACCCGGACCAACCCGGTCTTGCGGTCGACGTCGATACGCACGTTGGGTTGATGACCATCGGTGTGCTTGTACGCGGTAAGCAGCGCCGTCTCGATGGCCTCGAGTACCGTCTCGAAGGAGACGTCCTTGTCGCGTTCAATGGCGCGCAACGCGGCGATATCGACGTTCACCGTTCCTCCAAATCATGCCGTCGTGCGCCGCCGAGTGCCGCGAGCTCGGCGGCCGGCGGCGGGCGGAATTCCACTTCCACCACCGCGCGACGCAGCTCCGTGTAACGCACTCGACGTAGGGCTCCCGACGTCAGCAGTGTGACTCCGTCGTCGTCGCAATCACCAATCCGGCCGATCACCTCGCCACCGGCTACCAGCGAAGCGCGCACCATCCGGAGCCGGTTTCGGCGCCAATGCCGGGGCGCAGTAAGCGGCCGATCCACCCCCGGCGAAGTCACCTCGAGGTGGTAAGGCACCGCGATGAGCTTCTCGTGCTGGTCCAACGCCAGCGATACCGCACGGCTTACTGCGGTGATGTCGTCGAGTCCGACACCGGTATCCGAATCGATGACCACCCGGATCAACCGTCGCTGGCCGGCGCGCACCTCCTCCAGGTTCTCGAGCTCGAACCCGGTGCCGGCCACCGCGTCGCGAACCACCGACTCGATTGCGGAGTCGGGATTCGCTGATTGCGCGCTCACCGTGACCTCCTGGGTTCGACGTCCTGGTTTCCTGGTTTTCCGAAGTGCTGGTGGCGAGGTCTGTTTACTGAAGATGTGGCGATGCGGGCGGCGCCGGCGCGGCGCGCCCCGGTCGGGATCACCTAGGGTATCGCGTTGCGGGCCCGGCCCGCGCCAAGTGGATCACGGTGTGCGAGCCTGCAGCAAAACAGCGGCCTGGCAGTATGGTCGATCGTGTTCCACGCCCGTCCCAGCCGTCGCCGCGCGCTGGCCGCCGGGGCCACCACCGCGGCTCTGTTCCTGGCCAGTCCGGCGGTGCTGGCCGGATGCACGGCATCGACGCCGGCCTCGGAGGCAGCCGATCCGCTGGAGGCACCCGCCCGGCGCGCCGAGGCTGACGTGGCGCTGGCAGCCGCCGTGACTGAGGCACACCCGGCATTGGCCGCGACGGCCCAAGCACTCGCCGCCGACCGGGCGGCGCATGCCGCCACGCTGCGCGCCGAGCTGCACCGAGCACACCCGGATCCGGCGCCTCCCAGCGCCGCCCAGCCCGCGCCGCCGGTCCCACCCCCACCCGTCAGTCCCGATCCGGCGACCGCCCAGGCGGCCCTGACCCGGGCGATGCGTGCAGCCCAAGATGAAGCAGCCGCACTCGTGATCACGTTACCCGGCTACCGAGCGGCTCTCCTCGCGTCGGTCGCAGCCTGCTGCGCCACTCACACCGCCCTGTTCACATGACGCCCCGGCACCGTTCCACCCCCCACCCCGACATGGAGCCATACCGGGGCAATCGGGGTCCCTCCAGGCCCGATATGTCTCCATGTCGGGAGGGCGGGCAGGTGGTGCCGGTGGGGGCGCTGCAAGGCGCGTTGGCGGCGGAGCACGCCGCGGTGTGGGTTTACGGGGTGGCGGGCGCGTTCGTGTCGAGCGGGTTGGCACGCCGGCTCGACGAGGCTTCGACCGCGCACCAGGCCCGGCGCGACGCCACTGAGCGCATGCTCATCGACGTGGGCGTGACGCCGGTGCCGCCGGAACCTGGATACCTCAGCCCGGAACCGGTCACCGACGCCGCCTCCGCGCTCCGGCTGGTAATCACCGCCGAAACGGACGCAGCCCGGGCGTGGCGCTCAGTGGTCGAACGCAGCCCGGCTGATCCGGATCTGCGCGGGGCTGCGCTGGAGGCGCTGACGGCAGCGGCCGTACGAGCCACCCGGTGGCGGGTCACCGCCGGCGCAACCCCACTGACAGTGCCGTTTCCCGGGGCACCGTAACGACCGTAAGATAAGGAACACACAGGCGTGCAAACTGAGCAGATCCGCATCCAGACCGGCTCGCGGGAACAGGTTTCCGACCTCACGAACGAGTGTCGCGCCTTCCTCGACCGGATCGAGGCCGCCGATGGACTGCTTCATGTGTGGGTACCGCACGCGACCGCCGGACTGGCCGTGATCGAGACGGGCTCAGGCAGTGAGGCCGACCTGCTGGCTGCGCTGCGCGAGTTGCTGCCGGCCGACGACCGGTGGCGCCACCGGCATGGCTCCCCCGGGCACGGCCGGTGCCACGTACTGCCCGCGCTGCTGCCACCCTACGCGAGCGTCCCGGTATTCGGTGGGCAGCTGGCGCTGGGCACCTGGCAGTCGATCTGCCTGGTGGACATCAACATCGACAACCCGACGCGCACCGTGCGGTTGAGCTTCCTGGCCAGCTGAGGTCCGGGCCAGCGTGGGCTACTTGCTGCACAGCTCCTGCAGGTGCGACACCGCGCCGTCCACCGGTACCTCGGTGCGCTCGCCGGTGGCCCGGTCCTTGACCTCCACGACACCCGACGCGAGGCCGCGGCCGACCACCAGGATGGTCGGCACGCCGATCAGCTCCGCGTCAGCGAACTTCACCCCTGGGGTGGCCATCCGGTCGTCGAGGATCACCCGCACGCCGGCCGCATCCAGCTCAGCGGCCAGCTGCTCACCAGTGGCCCGGATCGTCTCATCCTTACCCGCTATCACGACATGCACGTCGGCGGGCGCGACCTCGCGGGGCCAGACCAGCCCGTGCTGGTCGTGGCTCTGCTCGGCGATGACGCCGACCAACCGGGAGACCCCGATACCGTAGGAACCCATGGTGATCCGGATCGGCTTGCCGTCGGGTCCCAGCGCATCCAACCCGAAGGCGTCGGTGTACTTGCGGCCGAGCTGGAAGATGTGCCCAATCTCGATCCCGCGGGCGGTTACCAGGGTGCCGGCCCCGTCAGGCGACCGGTCGCCGGCGCGCACCTCGGCAGCCTCGATGGTGCCGTCTGGGGTGAAGTCGCGTCCGCACACCAGATCGATGACGTGATGATCGGGGCGGTCCGCGCCGGTAGCCCATGCGGTACCCCGGACCACCCGGGGATCGACGAGGTAGCGCACCCCGTGTTCAGCCAGCGAGCCTGGCCCAGTATAGCCCTTGACCAGGAATGGGTGGGCGGCGAAGTCGGCGTCGTCGAGCAGCGCCACGTCAGCGGGGGCCAGCGAAGCTGCCAACCGCTTCATGTCGACCTCGCGGTCGCCCGGCAGTCCGACGCCGGCCAACGCCCAGCCCGTCGCGCCGGGTTGCCGGGTCTTGACCATGACGTTCTTCAGGGTGTCCGCGGCGCTGAAGGTGCGGCCTAGAGCTGCCCCGTTGAGGTGCTCAACCAGGGTGTCGATGGTCGGGGTATCTGGCGTATGCAACACCCGGGCCGGAGGCAAACCGTCGACGGGCAGCTCCGGGGGCGCCGGGGTGGTCACCGCTTCGACGTTCGCCGCGTATCCGGACTCCGTGCTGCGCACGAAGGTGTCCTCGCCGGTTTCGGCTTCGGCGAGGAACTCCTCGCTGGCCGAGCCGCCCATCGCGCCGGACACCGCCGACACGATCACGTAGCGCAGCCCGAGCCGGTCGAAGATCTTGATGTAGGCATCCCGGTGCAGGTGGTAGGAGCGCGCCAGCCCGTCATCGGACAGGTCGAAGGAGTACGAGTCCTTCATGAGGAATTCCCGGCCGCGCAGGATCCCGGCGCGGGGGCGTTCCTCGTCCCGGTACTTGGTCTGCACCTGGTAGAGAATCACCGGGTAATCCTTGTAGGAGCTGAACTCACCCTTGACGGTGAGTGTGAACAGCTCCTCGTGGGTGGGCCCGAGCAGGTAATCGGCACCCTTGCGGTCGCGCAGCCGGAAGAGGTTGTCGCCGTACTCGGTCCAGCGACCGGTGGCCTGGTAGGGCTCCCTGGGCAACAACGCGGGGAACTGGATTTCCTGGGCGCCGATCGCGTCCATCTCCTGGCGGACCACCGCCTCGATGTTGCGCAGCACCCGCAGTCCCAGCGGCAGCCACGAGTAGATCCCCGGGGCGACGCGCCGGACGTACCCGGCGCGCACCAGCAGCCGGTGGCTGGGCACCTCGGCGTCCGCCGGATCCTCCCGGAGGGTGCGCAGGAATAGCGCCGACAACCTGGTGATCATGGTTTCGGGAACTCCTCGAACAGGCGGATCACGGAGGTCGCAGCGTATCTCGCCACCAGGGCAGCCGTCCTTCCGGTTACCGTCCAACACGGGTCTGTCGATCAGCGAGTCTCCGGCCGTCTCCGGGCTGGCGGTCCATGCCACATGGTGGCACCCACTAGTTGACGCGGCGTTCCGCGCCGACCCAGTATTTCGCGCGCAACTCGCGCTTGAGTACCTTCCCGGTCGGCGTGGCGGGTAGCACGTCGACGAACTCCACGGTGCGGGGTGCTTTGTAGCCGGCGATGAGGGATTCGACGTGTTCCCGGATCTCCGATGTGGTGACCTCGGCGCCCGGCTTTCGCACGACGATGGCGTGTACCCGTTCGCCCCAGAGGTCGTCGGGCACTGCGACGACGGCGCAGTTCGTGACCGCCGGATGCGCAGCCACAGCGTTCTCCACCTCGGCGGAGTACACATTCTCGCCGCCAGTGACGATCATGTCTTTGATCTGGTCGACGACGTAGAGGTAGCCGTCGGTGTCCATCCACCCGGCGTCTCCGGTATGCACCCAGCCGCTGCGCAGCACTGCGGCAGTCTCGTCGGGTTTTCCCCAGTATCCCCCCATGATGTGGCCACCTCGGCACACGATTTCCCCGACTTCACCTCGGGGCAGTTCCCCACCTGCCGGGTCGACGATGCGCACCTCGGCGTGCGGAGCGGCCTGGCCCCCGGAACGCAGCCGGCCGGGCTGCGGGCCGGACTCCTCGTGGTCGGCGGGCATGAGGATGGTGGCCGTCGGGGACAGCTCGGTCTGGCCGTAGAGCTGGGCGAAACTCGTTTGCGGGAGCGCCTTGCGGGCCCGATCCAGTACCGCGACCGAGATCGGGGAGCCGCCGTAGACCAGCCGTTGCAGGCTGGACAGGTCATGCACGGCGCACTGCGGGTGGTCTACCAGCAGCTGGATCATGATGGGGATCAGCAACGTGTCGGTGACGCGGTGGCACTCGATTGCCCGCATAACCGCCACCGGGTCAAATCGTGGTACGGCCACGTGAGTGCGGCCCGTGATGAATGCGCTCAGGATCGGGATCAGCCCTCCCATGTGGAACATCGGAGCGGCGACCAGAAACCGGCCGCCGGCGCCGAAGGCCCCGGTGGTCAGTGATCCCAATGCCGAGGTGATCAGGTTGGCGTGGCTGAGCATCACGCCCTTGGGGAAGCCAGTCGTTCCGCCGGTATAGAACAACCCAGCCAGCGCGTCCCCACCCCTGCGGACGTCTTCTACCGCCGGGCCCTCCACGATCAGCGCCTCGTAGCCGAGCATGCCGTCCGGCGGATTTCCATCACCGACATGGACCACGGTATCCAGCCCGGCATAGCGTTGCTGGATGGCCGGTACCAGCTCGGTGAGCTCGTCATCCACGAGCAGGACCCGCGTCTGGGAATCAACCAGCGAGTAGCTGACTTCCTCTGGTGACCAACGGAAATTGACCGGGTTAACCACCGCGTCGGCCCACGGCACTGCGAGGTACTACTCGACGAACCAGTCGGAGTTCAGACCGAGATAGGCCACCCGATCGCCGGGGGTGACGCCCAGCCCGCGTAGCGCGCCAGCCAACCGCGCCACGCGCTCATATTGTTCAGCGAAGGTCCGTACCCGGTCACCGAAGATTGTGGCTATGCCATCCGGCTTCTGCTGCACACTGCGGTGCAAACCCTGCGTGAGATACATGCCCCTACAGAGCAGCCACAGTGTGTTGCGATACCCGACAAGACAACTAACCCTCGATAGTGCGCTCGATACGACGTAGCGCCTCCCGCAGGAGAGCCAACGAGGTACCGTGATTGAGCCGGACCCGTCCGGCGCCCTGCTCGGCGGGCAGCGCGAAATCGTATCCCGGGCTGACCGCGAGGAGCCCCCTTTCGAGCAACGGCCGGGCTGGGTCGTCACCGAGCCCGGCATCGCGCAGATCCAACCAGGCCAGGTAACCGGCCGTGGCGGGATGCGCCCGTACCCCAGGCGTCCGTCGGACCCAGGCGGCCAGCTCGGCGCGGGTCCGATCCAGGTGCTCCCGCAGCCCGTCGAGCCAGCCACCATCATCGACCCAGGCCGCGATGCTGGCGGCGACTCCAGGTACTGACGCGCGCAGCCGCTCATACAGCGGCACCGCGTCGACAACCCGCGCGGTGCCCGGCTGGGCCTGCAGCAGCGCGCATTTCAACCCGGGCACGTTCCAACCCTTGGAGATGCTGGTGACGGTCACCGAATGAGCAGCTGCCGGTGGCGAGCTGGCAGCGTACGGGGTGAACTTGAGGTCGGTGGCCACCAACGGAGCGTGCACCTCATCGGAGATCACCTGAGCGCCACGCGCGTCCACGATCTCCGAAACGGCCGCCAGCTCTTCGTTGCTGAACACCCGTCCGGTGGGATTGTGCGGGTGGCACAACAGCAACCCGCGCGCGCCGCCACGCAGTGCGTCATCCAGCCGCTGCAGGTCCAATACCCATCCCTGCGGCCGCTCCAGCAGCGGCCACGGCACCGGGACCCGGCCCAGCTGGTGGAGCAGTACGACAAACGGTGGGTACGCCGGAGTGAGCAGCACGACGCCGTCGCCCGGCTCGGTCAACGCCCGCAGGGCCGCTTCGATCCCGGCCATCACATCGGCTACCGGGCAGGCCAGCGCAGGATCGGGCCACCAGCCCTGATACCGCGACGCCCAACCCGCGAACGCCTCGGCCAAACCCGCCGATTCGGAATAACCTAGGTCGTGCGCGTCGAGCACCCCACGGGCCGCTTCGAGCACCGGCCGGGCCAGCGGGAAGTCCATCTCCGCAACCCAGGCAGGCAGCACGTCGGGTGGGTAACGGGACCACTTCATCGTCCGGCGCGCGCGGAGCATCTCAAGACTGAGCGCATCGAATCCCACCAAAAGTACCTACCCGGGCAGAGGCGGTAAGCGCCAGTGGGCGGTGCGGGTCGGGGACGTCAAGTTCCCGGCGCGGCGCCGTGGTCGCCGGAAAGTTGCGCGTTACGGGTTGCGCAGCGCCACTACCGGGCCGATCACCACGATGGCGGGCGGGCGGATACCGGCTGCGGCGACGCGGTCGGCCGCTTCGCGCAGCGTGCAGCGGACCACCCGCTGGCCACTCAGGGTGCCGTTGGCGATGACCGCGACCGGGGTGTCCGACGGTCTGCCGTAGGTGATCAGCGCCTCGGCGAACACGCCGATTCGTTCCACCGCCATCAACAGCACCAGGGTGCCGCGCAGCCGGCCGAGGGCCGGCCAGTCCACCAGGCAGCTGGGATCGTCCGGCGACACATGCCCAGACACGACGACGAACTCGTGGGCCACCGCACGGTGCGTCACCGGAATCCCGGCCGCCGCGGGCACCGAGATCGCGCTGGTGATTCCGGGGACCACGGTGACCGGTACCCCGGCGTCCGCGCAGGCCAACACTTCCTCGAAGCCGCGCCCGAAGACGTAGGGATCCCCGCCCTTGAGGCGCACCACAAACCGGCCGGCTCGGGCGTGTTCGATCAACTGCGCGTTGATCTGCTCCTGGGCCATCGCGCGGCCATATGGCACCTTCGCCGCGTCGATCACCGTGACGTGCCCGCCGAGCTCGTCGAGCAGCTCGCGGGGCGCGAGCCGATCTGCCATTACCACGTCGGCGCGGGCCAGCAGCCGGCGTCCCCGCACGGTGATCAAGTCCGGATCGCCGGGTCCAGCACCTACCAGCGCCACGCCCGGTGTCGTGACATGGTCTTCGGCGTCCGGCGCGTCGTCCACTATCCCGGTACGCAGCGCGTTGACCAGCGCATCCCGTACAGCGGCGGAGCGGCGCGGGCGGCGCCCGGCCAGCACACCGATGAGCAACCCGTCGTGCTCGCCGGTGGCAGCGGTGACCGCACTACCGCCGGTGGCATCGTCCGCGCGCACGCAGAACACCCGCCGCCGCTGCGCTTCGGCGGCCACCGCTGCATTCACCGCGCGATCGGAGCTACATGCGACGGCATACCAGGCGCCCTTGAGATCACCGTCGGCGTAGCACCGGATCTCCCAGCGCAGCTCCCCAGCAGTGGCCATCGCCTCCACCGCCGGGGTGGCCTCAGGAGCGACGAGCAGCACGTCGGCGCCGGCCCCGATCAGCCGCGGTAGCCGCCGTTGCGCAACCGTGCCGGCACCGACCACCACAACCCGGCGCCCGGTTAGATCCAGCCCCGCCAGGTATGGCGTCACGGGGCCGGCTGCCGGCACAGCAGCGCATTGACCGCCGCGGCAGCGACCGCGGTACCGCCCTTGGCGCTGCGGTTGGACAGCGCCGGCAGACCCGACTCCCGCAATGCCGCCTTCGCAGCGGCCGCGTCGACGAACCCGACCGGCAACCCGATCACCAGCACGGGACGGACCGATCCCTGCGCGGCGAGGCGGATCAACTCGCGCAGCGCGGTCGGCGCGTTGCCCACCGCCCACACCGCGCCCTCGGGATGCTGCGCCGCGGCCGCGCGGATCCCCGCCGCGGAGCGCGTCAGTCCCGGCACCGGTGCCGCCGCCAGGTCCAGCGCGACCGCACATTCGCATGAAGTGATACCGGCAGCGAGCATCCGGACATCAACCACCAACGGCGCTCCCATGGCCAGCGCACGCTGCCCCGCAACCAGAGCGTCCTCGTCACAGCACAGATCGGTTGCGTAGGCGAGGTCCGCGCTGGCGTGGATCACGCGCTCGGTCACCGCACGGCTGATCCGCGGTAGCCGCGTGGTGTCCACCTGGGACCGAAGTATCCGGTATGACTCAATCTCGATCGGGTGCGCGGCCCACGCCATGTCGCCTCCTCTGGTAGTTCTCTGGCGACGCCTCGGCACCGCGTACAGCACAATGGTGCTGCATTGACGGTGGCGGGCTGAACGGAGACCGTGGATGAATCTCGATGATCACGACGACGACCTCACCACCCAGTATGTGCTGGCCCGGCGCCTGCGTCCGGACCTCGAGGGAGAAGAACTCGCCCGCCTGATCGTCTCGCGACTCGACGAGGAACAGCTACTGAACCTTGCCGGGGACGCGCTCGCGTGGGCACCGCACCCAACGGACCGGCAAGAATTGGCGGTGCGCTACGTGAAAAACTTCGTGCTCGCGATGGAAAGTGACCCCGACGGTACGTAACCTCTCAACCCCTCCACATTCCGGATGGCACGATACAGCCATGCAGGCCGGCGGGGATCGATCTCATAGACGTTGGCGACGGTCGACCTTGGTCGCAGGCGGCGCCGTCTTGATTCTGTTGCCGATCGGCCACCCGGATCCCGAACTCGGTAGGCCCGCGCCCGTCGCGTGGTACAGCAGTCCAAAACCGGTGGTCGTGTTCGGCAGCGGCACCCTCACCATGCCGAACCGCACCTCAAAGGCCATCACTTACGATCCCGATCTGGCGCCGATCGGGGCGGCCATGACGGCCACCATCATCCCGACCTCGGAAGGGTCCACGGCTCAGCTCACGGTGCTCGGGCTGCTGCCTGACCGCGGGTACACCGTGTACGCCTAC
>JBHELN010000389.1:0-31859 GCA_046263115.1 Pseudonocardiaceae bacterium
ACCGAAACAACCACAAACGTGAGGGCCTGCAGAAGCTGCAGGTTCTCATCACGACGCATGCGCCGTGGCTTCGAGTTCGGTACGCCTTCTGACCAAGCCCAGAGCGCCACCGGTGCGATGCCCACCCAGGATTGCTTACAGCCGGTTGTGCAGCGCCTCGGCGGCCGCCAGCAGGTCGGCCGCCCAGCGGATGCCCGGGCGCCGACCAATGCGCTCGACCGGGCCGGAAACCGACACTGCGGCCACGACGGCGCCGGCCGCATCACGTACTGGGGCGGAGACGCTGGCCACGCCGGACTCGCGTTCGGCGACGCTTTGCGCCCACCCTCGCCGGCGGACCTCTAACAAGGTTCGCTCGCCGAATACCGCCTCGCCGAGCACGGCGCGTTGGATGGCCGGATCAGCCCATGCGGCCAGCACCTTCGCGCCCGATCCGGCGGTCATCGGTAGCCGGGCTCCGACCGGGACGGTGTCGCGTAATCCGCTCGGCGGCTCGGCGGCTGCCACGCAAACCCTCACCAAGCCCTCCCGCCGGTAGAGCTGGACGCTTTCCCCCGTGACGTCCCGCAGCCGGGGCAGCACCATGGCGGCGGCGTCAAGCAGTGGGTCCAGCGCGCCCTCGCCCAGCTCGCGCAGCGCAGGCCCGGGACTCCACCGTCCGTCAGCGTCGCGGCGCAGTAGCCGGTGCACCTCCAGCCCCACCGCCAGCCGGTGGGCGGTGGCACGTGGCAGTCCTGTGCGGACGCACAGTTCGGCCAGCCCACACGGGCTCCCGGCGACTGTCCGCAACACCAGGACGGCTTTGTCCAGCACGCCGATACCGCTATGCTGTTCCACAAAGCGATATTAACTTCCCGACATGTGAGATGTCCAGCATGTGGGAGCTGACGGCGGAGGTACCACGCCGATGGGACGCACACTAGCCGCGAAAGTTTGGGACGCCCACGTGGTCCATCGGGGCGACGACAATCCTGGTACCGGAACCGGTGGCACCGAGCCTGACCTGCTGTATATCGATCTGCATCTGGTGCACGAGGTCACCAGCCCGCAGGCGTTTGACGGTCTTCGACTGGCCGGCCGACCGGTTCGCCGACCGGATCTGACGATCGCCACCGAGGACCACAACGTCCCCACCGTCGACATCGAGTTGCCGATCGCCGACGAGGTGTCGCGCACTCAAGTGGAGACTCTGCGGCGCAACTGCCGGGAATTCGGCGTGCGGCTGCACTCGATGGGCGACGTCGAGCAGGGCATTGTGCACGTCGTAGGCCCGCAACTGGGGCTGACCCAACCCGGGATGACGGTGGTGTGCGGTGACTCGCACACCTCCACGCACGGCGCCTTCGGTGCGCTGGCCTTCGGCATCGGCACGTCAGAGGTGGAGCACGTACTGGCCACCCAAACCCTTCCGTTGCGTCCGTTCAAAACCATGTCGGTCGTCGTGCGCAGCCACGACGGATCGTTGCCGGCCGGCGTCACCGCCAAGGACATCATCCTGGCGGTGATCGCCCGGATCGGCACCGGTGGCGGCGCGGGCTACGTGCTGGAATACCGGGGCAACGTGATCGATCAACTGTCCATGGAAGCCCGCATGACGATCTGCAACATGTCGATCGAGGCGGGTGCCCGCGCCGGAATGATCGCGCCGGACGTCACCACGTTCGACTACCTGGCCGGTAGATCGCACGCGCCGGCCGGCGCGCAGTGGGACGCTGCGGTGGCGCATTGGCAGTCGCTGCACACCGACGCCGATGCTGTCTTCGATGCAGAAGTGCACATCGACGCCGACACGCTCACCCCGTTTGTCACCTGGGGCACCAACCCCGGCCAGGGACTGCCGCTATCGGAGCGGGTGCCCGATCCGGAGCAGATCGTCGACGAAGGCGAGCGGCTTGCGGTGCACAAGGCGCTGTCGTACATGGACTTGCAACCCGGCACGCCGCTACGCGACATCGCCGTGGACACGGTGTTCCTCGGATCCTGCACCAATGGGCGGATCGAGGATCTTCGTGCCGCTGCGGCAGTGCTCGCCGGCCGCCAGGTGCGAGACGGGGTGCGCATGCTCGTCGTTCCCGGCTCGATGCGGGTGCGCGCTCAGGCCGAGGCCGAGGGCCTGCACGAGGTGTTCACTGCCGCTGGTGCCCAGTGGCGTTCGGCGGGCTGTTCGATGTGCCTGGGAATGAACCCTGATCAGCTCGCCGCCGGGGAGCGCTGCGCCTCGACGTCCAATCGCAACTTCGAAGGCCGCCAAGGCAAAGGCGGCCGCACCCACCTGGTCTCACCACTGGTCGCCGCCGCCACGGCTATCCGCGGCACCTTGTCATCCCCGTCCGACCTCACATAACCACCCATGACCGCTGACCTCGGTATGAAGCCATATCGCGCGGATGAGGAAACGTTGAAGGAGCATTGATGGAAGCGTTCAGGCGGCACACGGGAGTAGGGGTGCCGCTGCGTCGGTCTGATGTGGACACCGATCAGATCATCCCGGCGGTGTTCCTCAAACGGGTGACACGTAACGGTTTCGAGGATGGGCTGTTCGCAGCTTGGCGGGCGGACGAGGATTTCGTGCTCAACCACGAGGCCTACCGCAACGGCAGCGTGCTGGTCGCCGGGCCGGATTTCGGTACCGGCTCGTCGCGGGAGCATGCGCTCTGGGCATTGCTGAACTACGGGTTTCGGGTGGTGATCTCGCCGCGATTCGGCGAGATTTTCCGGGGAAACGCGGGCAAGCAAGGTCTGCTGGCGGCGCAGTGCCGGCGCGACGATGTGGAACTGCTGTGGAAACTGCTGGAGGCAGAACCGGGTACCGAAGTCACCGTTGATCTCTTGGAACAGAGCGTGCAGGCCAAGGACCTGACTTTCGGTTTTGCGATTGACGGCTACACCCGCTGGCGACTGCTGGAGGGTCTCGACGACATAGCGCTGAGCTTGCGGCGCGTTCAAGAGATCGACGCATTCGAAGCTGCACGCCCGTCATGGTTGCCGACCACGGCACCCACCCCCGGGCGAGCGTCCCGGGGGAATCAGCCCACCGCGTCGTCGTAGTAGTCGGCGTGCAGTAGGGCAGGAGACGCGGATGACCCGTTACCGAAAAACAGCCCCCAGAAGCTGCCCTTCCTGCTCGCCACATCGAGCGGCGCGAGTCCGGCGGATTCGGCGAGCTTGCGGACCAGGTCGGGAATAACCCCGCCCTGGCTGCATACCACGGCCGGTCCACCCCGCTCGGCCGCGATCTCAAGCAGCCGCCGCAGGCCTGCGGGTGGATCAGCCACATACTCGGTCTCGGACAACCGCGTTTCGACGACGGTGGGCACTCCGAGGTCCGCGGCGAGACCCTCGACGCTTTGCCGGCAGCGCAGCGGTGATGCCGAGTAGACCCGCCGGGCGCCGAACAGTGGCAACAGCGCGCGCAGAACCTTGGCCTGCCGGTGGCCCGCAGCGGTCAACGGGCGAAGGTCATCATCGCCTCGCCAGGCATCGCGCTCGCCGGCGTCACCGTGGCGGACCAGCAACACGGTGGTGGTGACCGCCGTCCAGCTGTCGATACCGGCCAGCAGCGTCTGATCGTGTGGATGGCTGAGCAGCTCAAGTGCCTTGGGGACGGGCAGCCAGCGCAACTCGTCCACCTCCTCGCCGGGATGAAAGTCGCCACCGGCGGCGAGTGCCAGCCAGTAGTGCACCACCTTGTCCCCCGCGGGTACCGGATAACGAGTCGTGCCCAACCGCGGACCGAGCGTGATGATCTGGCCAGTTTCTTCGGCCACCTCGCGGACTGCGGTGAGCGGAAGTGCTTCCCCGGCGTGCGCTTTGCCCTTGGGTAGCGACCAGTCGTCATAGCGCGGCCGGTGTATCACGGCCACCTCGACCTCGCCGGACGGCGAGCGCTGCCACACCACCGCGCCGGCGGCAATCAGGGCAGACACTGCTCATTCACTCCTGCGGTGACGGTTGATTTCCTGCACTTGGTGATCACGGACAGTGGCGCCATCCGAAGGTGAGGGCCGCCATGAGCCGTCCGCAGCCAGCACCCAGCACCGGGTCGCCGGGTCCAGAGCGGAGGCGAGTATCGCGTCCAGCTCGTCGGTCACGGCAGGATCGGCTACCCGCACCAGCGCCTCCACCCGGCGGTCCAGGTTGCGGTGCATCATGTCGGCGCTCCCGATCCAGTACTCGCCCGCACCCATGAAATGGAAGATCCGCGAGTGTTCCAAAAACCGGCCCAGTATCGAGCGAACCCGGATATTCTCCGACAGTTCCGGGCGTCCGGGGATGAGCGCGCAGATGCCACGGACTACGACGTCGACGCGTACGCCGGCCAGTGAGGCCCGGTACAGCGCATCGATCACCTGCTCGTCGACCAGAGAGTTGACCTTGATCCGGATCCTGGCTTCGCGGCCCGCACGGGCGTGCGCAATCTCGCCTTCGACCCGCTGGACGATGCCGCGGCGGATGCCATAGGGCGCTACCAGCAAGCTGCGGTAGGACGTCTGCCGCGCGTAACCGGTGAGCGAATTGAACAGGTCGGTGAGGTCGGCGCCGATCGCCGGCTTGGCCGTGAACAGCCCGATGTCCTCGTAGAGCCGTGCGGTCTTCGGGTTGTAGTTACCGGTGCCGATATGGCAGTAGCGGCGGATGGTCGAGCCCTCCTGTCGCACCACCAGCGAGGTCTTGCAGTGCGTCTTGAGTCCCATCAGCCCGTAGACCACGTGTACCCCGGCGCGTTCCAACTCCCGGGCCCACCTGATGTTGGCCTGCTCATCGAATCGCGCTTTGACCTCCACCAGCGCGACGACCTGCTTGCCGGCCTCCGCGGCGTCGATCAACGCGTCGACGATCGGAGAGTCGCCGGAAGTCCGGTAAAGCGTCTGCTTGATCGCCAGTACCTGCGGGTCTCCGGCTGCCTGCTCGATGAATCGTTGCACGCTGGTGGAAAATGAGTCGTAGGGGTGGTGCACCACCACGTCACCCTCGCGCAGCGTGGCGAAGATGTCTTTAGGGCTTTCGCCTTCCCCGAAGGCCGGGTGCGTGGCCGGAACGAACGGCTCGTCCTTGAGCTCCGGAGCGGGCAGCGCGTAAAGCTGCCACAGGCAGGACAGGTCGAGCAGGCCGGGCACCTCGACGACGTCATGTGGATCGACGTCAAGCTCGCGTAGGAGCAGTTCCAAGACGTGTTCGGTCATCGTGTCGGCCACCTCGAGGCGCACCGGCGGGCCGAAGCGGCGCCGCGCGAGCTCGCGCTCCATGGCCTTGAGCAGGTCCTCATCGCGGTCTTCCTCGACCTCGAAATCGGCGTTGCGGGTGACCCGGAACAGGTGCCAGTCGACCAGTTCCATACCGGCGAACATCTCCCCGAGGTGCGCCCCGATCAGCTCCTCCAGGGGCAGGAAGGTGGCGCGCGGCGAACTGCGACCGTCCTGATCGCTGTCCACCCGCACCAGCCGTGGCACGTTGTTGGGCACTTTGACCCGGGCGAAGCGCTCGATGCGGCTGTCTGGGTCACGCACCGTTACGGCGAGGTTCAACGACAGGCCGGAGATGTAAGGAAACGGGTGCGCCGGGTCCACCGCCAACGGGGTGAGCACTGGGAAGATCTTTTCGGAGAAGTATCCCGACAGCCGTAACCGCTGCTGATCATCGAGGTCGGACCAGCTGACGAAGGTGATATCGTGCTTGTCCAGCTCGGGGCGGACCGAGTCGAGGCAGATCCGGGCTTGGCGCCCGGCGAGCTCCCGGCTGCGCATCGCGATCTGGGCCAGTTGATCCTGCGGGGCCAGGCCGTCCGCGCTGCGTACCGCCAGCCCGGCTTCTTGCCGACGCTTGAGCCCGGCGACGCGCACCATGTAGAACTCGTCCTGGTTCGACGCGAAGATCGCTAGGAACTTGGCCCGTTCCAGCAGCGGCTGGCTGGTGTCCTCGGCGAGCGCCAGCACCCGGGCGTTGAAGTCGAGCCAGGACAATTCGCGGTTGAGGTAGCGGTCGTCGGGAAGGTCGGTGGCAGCCGGCACCGGTGTCGCTGCGGGAGGTACCGCTACTCCAGCACTGTCGGTCATCGGTGTGGTGTGGCTGGTCAGCGGAGTGAGGTGCTGGCTCACCCGGTCATTGTCTCGTATCAGGCTATGTCGCAGGGGTAAACAGTGGGTCCTCCGGGGGTGAAATCCTCGATCGACCCGTGCCCCGATTGACCCATGCCTAGCGCTGCTCGGGTGAACCGACCGAGCCCCAGCTCGCGGGCCCGGGCCAGATCGGCCTCGGTATCGACATCGCAGCGCAGACCCGGCCAATGGCCGGCCAGCTCCCGAGCTCCGCCAGCTCGGTGCGCGACCGCCGAGCGGGGTCCGAAGCGAGGCGTCAGAGGATGTCCCGGTGGGGCCAGCAGCAGGGTCGTCCCGGAGCCCGCCTGATCGGTGCAGAACGCCCGGCCCCCGGTGGCAAGCGCGTTGCGGAGCGCGCAGTCCAGCTCGTAGGGACGTAACGCCGGCAGGTCGGCAGGCATCGCCGCGACGGCCGTTGCCGGGTCCGCAGAGCGCAGCAGCGCCTCGCCGTATCGCAGGGCTGAGTTGAGGCCGTCTCCCGGTTCGTCGGCGACGGCTTGGACGCCGTCCATCGCCAGAACACGGCGCACCAGCTCGTCGGAGCAGACCGCGACTGCCCGGCGCACCAGCGCCGCGGCGGCTGCGGCAGCGAGGGTGTCCCGCGCGAGGGCGACGACCAACCGGGCGTGTGCAGCCTCGTCATCCGCGGCATCGCGCAGCCGAGTCTTCGCCCTGGCGAGCGGTTTGATCGGCACCAGCAGGTCGACGGCCATCCGCACATGGTCCCGTGCCGGCGACCACTGGACCCGCACTCCGGGAGCAGGGAAGACTTCGCCTGAAGGTGTCAACTCAAGGCTCGCAGTCTGATGATCAAACTTGGGACGATCAAACTTGGGACGATCAAACTCGGGGCGGGCAAACTCGGGGCGGGCAAGCCGGGCAAGCACGAACACCGAGTGCAAGGAGGATGGCGTGGCGCGGGAGAAGGCCGGGCTTTCCATCGGGTTGTGCATTGTGGTGTTCTACCCGCTCAGCCGGCTATTGGGGCGGCGCCGGTTCGAGGGTCTAGCGCACATCCCGGAGATCGGCCCGGTGCTCGTGGCGTGCAACCACATCTCCTACCTGGACCCGCTTTACACCGCGGTGTTCGTGCACCGCCGGGGCCGGATCCCGAGGTTTCTGGCCAAGCAAGACCTGTTCCGGCTACCGGTGGTCGGCCGGGTGATGACCGCGGCAGGCCAGATCCCGGTGCGCCGCGGTAGTGCCGAGGCCGGTGACAGCCTGCGGCACGCTAAGCAGGCGCTTGCCGCGGGCAAAGCAGTGTTGATCTATCCCGAGGGCACCATCACCCGCGACCCGGATCACTGGCCGATGGTGGCGCACACTGGAGTCGCCCGGCTGGCCCTGCATGCCGATGTACCAGTGGTGCCGGTCGTGCATTGGGGCACGCACCGGGTATATGACCACTATGGCAGGCGGTTCCGCCCCCTACCGCGGACCGAGTTGATCGTGCGAGCCGGCGCGCCGGTGGACCTGTCAGAGTTCCGGCGACGCCCAGTGGATGGGCCCCTGCTGCGCGAGGCCACTGACCGGGTGATGGACGGAATCCGCAGGCTGCTCGCCGAGGTGCGGCAGCAGCCGCCTCCTACCGACTTCTTCGATCCTCTGCAACCGGAACGGCGTCGGGAGCGACCGTCATGACTGTCGCAGTGCAGCGAATCGCGGTGATGGGCGCGGGTTCCTGGGGCACCACCTTCGCCAAGGTGCTCGCCGACGCCGGCCGGGACGTGGTGCTGTGGGCCCGCCGGGCTGAAGTGGCCGACGAGGTCCGGTGCCGGCACGGCAACCCGGATTACCTACCGGGAGTGATTCTTCCGGCATCGCTGCAGGCCACCGCGTGTGCGAAGGAGGCGCTCGACGGTGTGGACACCGTCGTGTTCGCCGTTCCGAGCCAGACGCTGCGCGACAACCTCGGCGAGTGGCACAAGTCGATGCCACCGGAAGCGACCCTGATCAGCTTGGCCAAGGGCGTCGAACTGACCAGTCTCAAGCGGATGAGCGAGGTGGTTATGGAAGTTACCGCTGCCACATCCGATCAGGTCGTGGTGATTTCGGGTCCCAATCTGGCGCGGGAGATCGCGGCCGAACAGCCCACCGCCAGCGTGGTGGCCTGTACCGATCACGACCGCGCGGTGGCCGTACAGCGTGCCTGCGGGACCCGTTATTTCCGGCCTTACACCAACACCGATGTCATCGGCTGCGAGCTCGGCGGTGCCTGCAAGAACGTCATCGCGCTGGCCTGCGGGGTGGCTGCCGGATTGGGTTATGGGGACAACACGCTGGCCACTCTGATCACCCGTGGATTGGCTGAGATGGGACGCCTCGGCGCCGCGCTCGGCGCCGACCCGATGACGTTTGCAGGCCTGGCCGGCCTCGGCGATCTGGTGGCCACATGCTCCTCGCCGCTGTCGCGGAACCGCTCCTTCGGTTACCGGCTGGGTGTGGGCGACACTCTGGAGCAAGCCCAGCGGTCCACCCACGGACAGGTCGCCGAGGGCGTGAAGTCGTGCTTGTCGATCCAGGGCCTGGCTACCCGCTGCGGCGTTGAGGTGCCCATTACCGACGGTGTACGCCGGGTCTGCTACGACGACCAGTCACCCAGGCAGATGGCGGCTGAGCTGCTCGGCCGGGCACACAAGCCGGAATGACTCAGGCAGGCGTCGGCTGGTGCCGGTGGCCTCCGCATGATCAACGTGGATGTGCCTGTGGCGACATCTATTGTCGCTGGCGGCACCCAAACCGTGATCACCCGCTTCCCGGAGAGCTTGACGGGATGTCTACCGGCTGGTTTGATCATTCATCGTGAGCAGCACGTTCGTCTTGGTCCGGCGGTCCTCTGTGGATCTACGCCGGGTGGCGAGTGCGCTCTGTACCGCGTGGTGAGCCCCAGTCTTAGTGACTCTGTCCGCTGACCGCGTATCCCTGACGGCTGCCCTGCCCGGGCGGTGATCTCTGCGCGGTCGGTTCACCGATCTCGCGAGGAGCCTGCCGTGCACGCTGTGCCCTACCTCACCGTCCCTGCTGCCGATATGGTCCGTCCAGGCAGCCCGACCAGCTTGGCGATGTCGCTGGCCGCACACCCCGAACGGTGGCGCCCGCTGGTCGACTACCGCATCGACACCCGCTGGTACCGGCTACTCGAACGGAACCCGCACTACGAGGTGTGGCTACTGTCCTGGTTGCCCGGCCAGGGCACCGATCTGCACGATCACGGCCCGGCGTCGGGTGCCTTCGCGGTCGCGGCGGGCACGCTGACCGAACGGGTGGTCGCAGGGAAGCCCGGCAGGCCGCCGGTGGAGGTCAGCCGGACATTGGAGACGGGACGCTGCCGCGTCTTCGGTCCGCGTTACGTTCACCAGGTGACCAACACCGGCGGAATCCCTGCGGTGAGCGTCCACGTCTACACGCCGGGGCTCACGGTGATGAATCGTTACCGTGTGGAGCCACCGGGCCTGCGCCATGTCGCGGTGGAGCAGGCCGGGGTGGATTGGTGATCCGACCACCCGGAGCACTCAGCGTCGATCAGATGCTGGCGCAAGCCCGTTCTGGGCTGCGGCGCCTCACGCCGGCGCAAGCGCATGAGGCTCGGGCCTGCGGGGCCCTGCTGGTGGACATCCGGCCTGGCTGGCAACGCGCTGAGGAGGGCGGAGTGCCCGGCGCCCTGGTCGTCGAGCGCAATCATCTGGAGTGGCGCTTCGATCCTGCGTGCGATTCCCGATTACCCCTCGTCACTGGCTACGAGCTGCAGGTCATAGTGCTCTGTTCGGAGGGTTACACCTCCAGCCTGGCCGCGGCCGCCTTGCAAACCCTCGGCCTGCGCAATGCCACCGACGTCATCGGCGGTTTCCGCGCCTGGCGCGACCAGGGCCTGCCCCACCGCTGACTCCCTCCGCCCACCCTCTGTCGAGGCTGGCGCACGGTGTGTGTGGGTGCGTCGGGGGCGGGCGATCGTCAGGTCACTGGGAGTAGGGTGCCGCCATGACGGATCGCAAGCTGCGGGTCGCGGTCGTTTTCGGTGGCCGCAGCAGCGAACACGCGATCTCCTGCGTGTCCGCGGGAAGCGTGCTGACCCACCTCGACCGGACACGATTTGACGTCATCCCGGTGGGCATCAGCCCCGATGGCGCATGGGTACTGGGGACCGACAAGCCGGCCGAGTTGGCGATCCGGGATCGCACGTTGCCCACCGTGGATGGTTCCGGCGCGGCGCTGACCCTGCCCGGTGATCCGACCCGGCAGGAACTGGTGCGCATCGCCGGCGAGGCGCCCGGTGAGGTCCTATCCGGGGTGGATGTCGTGTTCCCGATGCTGCACGGGGCCTTCGGTGAGGACGGCACGATCCAGGGATTGCTGGAGCTTGCGGATCTGCCCTACGTCGGCTCCGGGGTGCTGGCCAGCGCGGCGGGAATGGACAAGGACTTCGCCCGCAAGGTATTGAGTGCCGACGGTTTGCCCGTCACCGGCACCGTGGTCTTGCGTGGTGCGGGCGCTACCCTCAGCGCGGAACAACGCGACTGGCTGGGCCTGCCGGTCTTCGTCAAACCGGCCAGGGCAGGCTCGTCGATGGGTATTACCAAGCTGTTGGAGTGGTCTGCGTTGCCCGCGGCGATCGCCACTGCGCGCGCTGTCGATCCCAAGGTGTTGGTCGAGGCGGCGGTCGTAGGCCGCGAGGTGGAATGCGGCGTGCTGGAGTTCCCCGATGGGCGGATCGAGGCGTCGCTGCCCGCAGAAATCCGTATGGTGGCGGAGAATTCGGCGGGCTGGTACGACTTCGCCGCTAAGTATCTGGACGACGCCTGCGAATTCGACATACCAGCCAAACTGGACGACGACATCACCGCCGCGGTGCAGGAAATGGCCGTCGCCGCGTTCCGCTCGCTGGATTGCCAGGGCCTTGCCAGGGTGGATTTCTTCGTGGGACCCGACGGTTCGCTGACCATCAATGAGATCAACACCATGCCCGGTTTCACGCCGATCTCCATGTTTCCCCGAATGTGGTCGGTGACCGGGGTGGATTACCCGACCTTGCTCTCCATATTGATCGACACGGCGATCGCCCGCGGTACCGGATTGCGCTGAGCGATCGCCGCGACACGCTGGATCAAACGGGTGAACTCCAGCGACCTAGTCAGGTCAGGCTAGTTAGGCACGTAGGAGCCGCCCGGGTGACTGGTGCTCGTGCGCCTGGCCGTGGGTGTCGTCGGTGACAGTGGTGAGCTTGGGATGGAGGTAGCGCGATTGTTCCGGTCATTCGGAAGCAGCGGCGCCAAGAATCCCGCCAGTGAGCAGGACGCGGCCTTGATCGACGAGGCCGCCGAGGGTCTGAGTCGTCCGGTCCGCGGGGAGTATCGCGCTCGCCACGCACAACCTGAGGACGATGCTGGCGGCCCCCGAGTACACGACGCTGCCGAGCCGTCCCTCCATACCGCGATGGCGAAAGCAGCCGACGAGTGGGCAGTCGACGAGTGGGACGGGCCGGATGACTTCCGGTTTGTCGTCCGTCCCTACAGCTGGACCCAGGGCCGCACCCGGCCGGCGCAGGATCTCGCCGTCGAAACACTGGTGTCCACCAGCGACAAAGGCCGGGACCTGACGTCGATCTGTTCAGCGGAGCACGCCGCGATTGCCCAGCTGTGCACCGATATGCGCTCGGTCGCGGAGGTGGCGGCACTGCTTTCGCTGCCACTGGGAGTGGCCCGGGTACTGCTTGCCGACATGATCGACACCGGCCTGGTACATGTGCACCGCAATCCCACGGGTTGGGGGGATGCGCCGGACCTCGCGTTGCTGGAACGCGTGCTGGACGGTTTGTACCGGCTGTAGATCGGTCAGCGCGGGATGTCTAGGCCGCGTTGCGGCAACGTGTGCGCGATGACGGTGGCGAGCTGCTGGAGTGGCCCGCTGCCGCTGGTCGGTGGCAAAGCCACCGTGACATAGACCGATCGATCGACGGCCACCCAGCTGCTCGTGCCACCGCTGGGTATCTCGAGAAACTGCACTCCCGAGACGCTCATCAGCCGCGAGGACGCAGTGAGATCGGCGGGCCGGTCGAGCCCGCAGCGCAAGACCACCGGCGGCTCACCCCAGCCGGCCGCGCCCGCGGGAGCCGGTGCGCTGAGATGGCGGCGATCCAAGGCGCCGAGTGCGCCGCCGTCGAGCTGCTCGGGCAGCGCAGCCAGCAGCCGCGTGCAGTCCGCGGATCCGGCTGCCGGCGCCGGTACCGTGGCCAGGCCCAGCGGCCCCAGCGGCTGGTTGCGCACCAGCGAGGCGGCGATGAGCACCCCTACGACCAGCGTCACCACCAGGGCCAGTGCCATCACCAACGGCCAACGCGGAGTGCCGGCGAGCCGTGCGGTGCTGCCTGACAACATTTTCGACCGATCGTCAGGACAGGTGGACTACGGGACAGGTCAGCGTGCGGGTGATGCCCTGGACGTTTTGCACTCTGGCCACCACGAGCTGACCGAGCTGATCCACGTCGGTGGCCTCCGCCCGCACGATCACGTCGTAAGGACCGGTGACGTCCTCCGCGCTCGCCACGCCGGGCAGGCTCGACACCTCCGCGGCCACCGCGGCGGCCTTGCCCACCTCGGTCTGGATGAGGATGTATGCCTGAACCACGGTTCTGGCCTTCCATCTCGTCGGATTATGTGGGGACTTTATGTGGGGCTGAAAAGAGGGATAGGCACGAAACCTACCGCCTGCATCGGGAGTGTGAGGGGTGTGTGCAATCGCTGGTAGTGCGCCACTACCGCCGCCGTCTGACCCGCGTTCGGTAGCTGAGCTGGGGGAATTCGGCTTGATCGCCCGGATCACTGCGGGCCGGGTGTTGTCGCCTGGCACGTTGCTCGGTCCGGGCGACGACGCGGCGGTTTTAACCGCTGCGGACGGCCGGGTGGTGGTGACCACCGATGTGCTCGTCGAGGGCGTGCATTTCCGGCTGGACTGGTCCACCCCGCACCAGGTGGGCCGCAAAGCAGTGGCGGCCAACCTGGCCGACGTCGTGGCCATGGGCGCGGTGCCCACCGCGCTGGTCGTCGGGCTGGCCGTTCCCGGCCAGACTCCGGTGTCCACGGTGGACGGGTTGGCGACGGGGATGTGGGAGGAGGCTGGGCGGGTCGGTGCCAGCATCATCGGGGGAGACGTGGTCAGCTCCGCCGAGATCGTCCTGTCGGTAACCGCGCTGGGTGATCTGCGCGGCCGGGCGCCGGTTACCCGTGGCGGGGGTCGAGCCGGCGACGTGCTGGCGGTGTGCGGCCAGCTGGGCTGGTCCGCCGCCGGTCTTGCGGTGCTGCGCCGTGGTCTCCGGTCTCCGGCGGCGGTCGTGAGTGCCCACCAGGTGCCCGAACCGCCGTACACTGCCGGCCCGCAGGCCGCCGCTGCGGGTGCCACCGCGATGATCGATATTTCGGACGGGTTGCTTGCTGATGCCGAACACCTCGCCGAGGCATCCGGTGTCGCTATCGATATCGATTCAGCAGCGGTGCCGGTGGCCGAGCTGGTCGAGGTCGCCGCCGCCGCGCTGGGTGCCGATGCGCGGCACTGGGTGCTCACCGGCGGCGAAGACCACGCTCTCCTGGCGTGCTTTCCCGCCGCCGCGCTGCCCGCAGGCTGGACTCGCCTCGGCGCGGTACGGACAGGCGTGGGCGTGACTGTTGACGGCCGGCCTTATGAAGTGCTCCCAGGGGGATGGGAGCACTTCGCGTGAGTGGCATTCGCTGCTAGAGCACGGGATGCCACTCACGGGCCGACAGCACGGCGGCACCCGCTAGGCTGCCGCCGTGCCTGCGGCAGTTCGAGAGATCGTGGAGATCGGTTGGGCGGAAGCGCTGGCTCCGGTGGCGGATCGGATCGCCGCCGCTGGGGAGTTCCTCCGAGCCGAGATAGCTGCTGGGCGGCGTTACCTACCCGCTGGGGCCAACATCCTGCGGGCCTTCACTCAACCGTTCGACGCGGTGCGGGTCCTCATCGTCGGCCAGGATCCTTACCCGACCCCTGGCCATGCGGTAGGCCTGTCCTTCTCGGTCGAACCGGGTGTGCGGCCGCTGCCGCGTAGCCTCGTCAATATCTTCCGGGAGTACAGCGACGACCTAGGATTGCCCACCCCCTCCACCGGGGATCTCAGCCCCTGGGCGCAGCGCGGCGTGCTGTTGCTTAACAGAGTGCTCACGGTGGAACCTGGACGCCCGGGCTCGCACCGCGGCAAGGGCTGGGAGGAAGTCACCGAGCAGGCCATCCGGGCGCTGGTGGCGCGTTCCGCGCAACCGTTGGTGGCGATCCTATGGGGTCGAGACGCCTGCACGCTGCGCCCCATGCTGACCGATGTGCCTTGCATCGAGTCGGCACACCCGTCACCGATGTCCGCTGACCGTGGATTTTTCGGCTCGCGCCCATTCAGCCGCGCCAACGCCATGCTCGCCGACCTGGGCGCTGATCCCGTCGACTGGGCACTGCCTTAGCTGACTGGGCACTGCCCTAGCCGCAGGCGGCATGTGCCTAGCCGCCGGCAGCATGACGGTCAGGCGCGGGCGACCTTACCGGCCTTCAGGCAAGAGGTGCAGACGTTGAGACGCCGGCGTTGACCCGGGTTGATTTCGGCCCGGACAGTCTGGATGTTCGGGTTCCACCGGCGATGGGTCCGCCGGTGCGAGTGCGAGACCGACATGCCGAAGCCCGGTCCCTTGCCGCAGACGTCGCACACGGCAGCCACGTCACACACTCCCTGGGTTTGTCACGAGGGTGGCACGCCCGCGTTCGGGCGGCTCGATAAGGGTAACCGACGGCCCTCGACGAGGCGCACCGGGGACGATTGTGCGACCGGACGGGTTGCCGATTGGGTAATCTTCGGCAAAGCCCCGATGAAGGCGGTGAGAAGCCGCGGTGTTGCAGTCGCTGGACGGGGCGGCGGTTCGTCGCTGGGCCGTCACTTGCTGTGACACGTTGGCGGCACACCGTGACGAAATTAACGCCCTCAACGTGTTTCCGGTGCCCGACCAGGACACCGGTTCGAACCTGTTGGCCACCATGCGGGCCGGGTTGGATGCGGTGCTGCGGGCTCACCGTGACGATTGGGATGTCGCGCCGGGTAGCACGGTGGCGATGCTGGCCCGCGGCGCATTGATGGGGGCCCGGGGCAATTCCGGGGTGATCCTGTCGCAGGTGTTGCGTGGCCTGGCGGAACCCCTTCTCGGAGTGGACCCGCAGTCGCAGGCCACGGCCTGGGACGGCGCCGGGCTGCGAGCGGGTCTGTGCCGGGCTGATCAACTGGCCAGGGCGGCGGTGTCCGACCCGGTGCCCGGGACGGTGCTGACCGTGTTGCACGCGGCCGCGCAGGCCGCCGCGGCGGTGCTCTCCGACGACCTCGGCGACGTGGCCTCGGCGGCCACCGCCGCCGCGTCCGGCGCGCTGGCCGACACCCCTCGCCAGCTCGCCGCGCTGGCCACCGCAGGAGTGGTGGACGCGGGCGGTCGCGGGTTGACCTTGTTGCTGGAGGCACTGCTGGCGGTGGTATCCGAGCGTCCCGGTGCTCGCCCCGCCGCGAACGCCGGCATTCGCCCTCGCCTGCCGCAGGCGGTACCTGCGGCAGTGCCTGTTTCGGACTGTGGCGGCACGGCTTACGAGTACGAAGTGATGTACCTGCTGGACGGGGCCGACGACACCGGGCTGAGTTGGTTGCGCGCTGAACTCGCCACGCTGGGGGACTGCGTGGCGGTGGTCGGTGCCGGTCCGGCCTGGGACGGGCCGGCCGCGTTGTGGAAAGTGCACGTGCACTGCTCCGACGTCGGCGCCGCGATCGACGCCGGGACGCAGGCCGGAAGGCCGCATCGCATCACCGTCATGCGCTTCGTTGATCAAGTCCCGGATTGGGACCGGTACCGCACCGACCATGCCGTGCTCGTGTTGGCTGGCGGAACCGGCGTGGCGCAACTGTGCCGCCGCGAAGGGGCCATCACTGCACCGGCTACCAGCAGCGTTGCCGACCTGCGCGCGGTCCTCGCCGGCACCCGGGCCCGGCATGTCACGGTGCTGGCCGAACCCAGCGCAAAGCGTGCCGCCGTGACCGCCGCTGCGCAGGCCCGGGACAACGGCCACGATGTGGTGGTCGTGGTGGCGGCGTCAGCGGTGCAGATACTGGCCGCGGTCGCGGTGCACGACGGCACCCGCCATCCGGCCGAGGATCGGGCAGCGATGTCAGCGGCCGCGACCGCGACCCGCTGCGGGGAGCTCACCACCCGGGACGAGCCGGGCGACTTCGTCGGCATCCTGGGCGATCAGGTCGTCGTGAGCAACCGCGACGCGCTGGCCGCGTCCCGCGAGCTGGTGGCACGTTTACTGGTCGCGGGCGGGGAGCTGGTGACCGTGCTGCTCGGCCAGGACGCCCCGGATGGCTTCGCAGAGGTGCTGATTGAACAGCTGTGCGCCGCACATCCGAAGGTCGAGATGATGTGCTACGCCGGTGACGTGCCGCAGCGCGTGCTACTGGTGGGAGTGGAGTGAGCAGTGGCCGGCATCGACGATGCGCTGGACCGGGTGATCGACTCAAAAACGGCGTCCCTGCTGGCCCGTGAGCTCGATGTGCACACCGTTGGTGACCTGTTGCGGCACTACCCACGCCGGTACGCCGATCAGGGACAGCTCACCCCCATTGCGGGTCTGACGGTGGGGGATGACGTCACCGTGGTCGCCGAGATCCGCAGCTGCTCGACACGCCGGATGCAACACAAAGAGGGCACCATCCAAAGCGTGGTGATCTTCGATGGCACCCGCACCTTGGATTTGACATTTTTCAACCAGCACCGGGTGCTGCCCAAGGTGCTCACCCCCGGCCGCAAGGCATTGTTCGCGGGGCGCGTGACGGCGTACGGCAAAAACCGCACCCTGCAACTCACGCACCCGAGATACCAACTGCTCGACGGCGACGCCGACAAGCTTGCCGAGTTCGCCCGTCCCCTGATCCCGGTCTATCCCGCTACCAAAGACCTGCCGTCCTGGACCATCCAGCTGTGCGTCCGGCAGGTCTTCGACCTCCTGGATGATCCGCAAGACCCGCTGCCGGCGCAGCTGCGCGCCCGGTACCGGTTACCGGAGCTGGGTGCGGCATTGCGGGCGGTGCACCGCTCCAACGACCGTGCCGAGATCGCCGCCGCGCAGCGCCGGCTGAAGTGGGACGAGGCGATGGCGGTACAGCTGACCCTCGCGTTGCGGCGCCAGGAGGCGGCGGGCCGACCTGCCCCGGCCTGCCCGCGCCGGCCCGGCGGGCTGGCCGCCGCATTCGACGCCGCACTGCCCTTCACATTGACCGCTGGGCAGCGGGAGGTGGGCGAGGTGCTGGCCGCTGAGCTGGCCGGTGAGCACCCGATGAACCGGTTGCTGCAAGGGGAGGTCGGATCCGGCAAGACGGTCGTGGCACTGCGCGCGATGCTGCAGGTCATCGACGCCGGGCGGCAAGCCGTACTGCTGGCTCCCACCGAGGTGCTCGCCGCTCAGCACGCCAGATCCCTGCGGGAGATGCTGGGCGAGCATGGCTGCGCCGGAGAGCTGGGTTCAGCCGAGCACGCCACCCGGATCGCGTTGCTCACCGGATCGTTGCCGGCTCGGGCCCGCAAGCAGGCGCTGCTGGACGCGGCCAGCGGCGCGGCCGGGATCGTGGTAGGCACGCATGCCGTGATCCAAGATCGGGTGTCTTTCACCGACCTGGGCTTGGTGGTGGTCGACGAGCAGCACCGCTTCGGCGTCGAGCAGCGCGATGCGCTGCGCGCCAGGGCGGTCGACGGCACCAGCCCGCACGTCCTGGTGATGACCGCGACGCCGATCCCGCGCACCGTCGCGATGACCGTATACGGCGACCTGGAGGTCTCAGCGCTGCGCGAGCTGCCGCACGGCCGGTCTCCGATCGCGACCACGGTGGTGCCGGTCGGGGAGAAACCGAGCTGGCTGGACCGGGTGTGGCAGCGGATCACCGAGGAGGTCGCCGCGGGACGGCAGGCTTATGTGGTGTGCCCGCGCATCGGTGGACAGGACGCTGCAGGTGAAGACGCCTCAGACGGCGAGGGCGGCGACGGCGGCGGGGCCACCGAAGAAGGCGGGCGGCCGCCGCTGGCTGTGCTCGAGTTGGCTCCGCAGCTCCAGGAGGGCCCGCTGGCGCCGCTGCGGTTAGGGATCTTGCACGGTCGCCTGCCGGGAGACGACAAAGACACCGCGATGCGGTCCTTCGCTGCGGGTGAGATCGACGTGTTGGTGGCAACCACCGTTGTCGAGGTTGGGGTGGACGTACCCAACGCCACTGTCATGGTGATCATGGATGCGCAGCGGTTCGGGATCAGCCAGCTACACCAGTTACGCGGCCGGGTGGGCCGCGGCTCGCATTCCGGATTGTGCCTGCTGGTGACCGACTCCCTGGCGGGATCGCCCGCCCGGGAACGGCTCGACGCGGTCGCCGCCACCACCGACGGATTCGAGCTGGCCCGCCTCGATCTGGAGCTGCGGCGCGAGGGCGATGTGCTCGGCGCGGTGCAGTCCGGCCGCCGTTCCGGGCTCAAACTGCTGTCGCTGCTGCGCGACGAGGACCTGATCGTGGCGGCGCGGCAGGCCGCTGCACAGCTGATCGACGCTGATCCAGAACTCACCGAACATCCCGAGCTGGCCTGGCTGGCGGTGGACTTGCTCGACGACCAGCGTGCCGAATACCTGCACAAGGTGTGACCGCCTCGCCCCCAAACCGCAGTCTGGATGCAGACTGCGGTTTGCGCAGCCCGAAAAACCGCAGTCTGCATCCAGACTGAGGTTTTTTGCGCAGCGGCGGATCAGACCGGAGCGCGACCGGGGGGTAGCTGGCTGCGGGCAGCGGCGTCCAGCGCCGCAGCCGCTGCCGGCGGCAATCGGACGGTGCCGCTGCGCTCCAGTTTGGCCAGTTCCGCGCGTGCCTTGGCGTAGGCGGCGATGCGCTCGGCGTCGTGGTCGGAGTCGCGTGCCATGGTGAGCAGCTTGATGGCCCGCTGCACCGTCGCCCGCTCGTGTTCGGGGATACCCGCCAACCGGATACGCTCGGCGGCGTCTCGAGCGGCCTGCCACGTCCGGCAGGCGCGATCCACTGCGGTGGCATAGCGAGCGCGGTGTTCGGCCGGCGGTTCAGTATCGGTGTCCAGCGCTTGAGCTTCGGCGAAGGCGTCTACGAACCGGCCAGTGGAGGGCACCGTGACGTCGGTCAGCGCCGGAAGCCGCAACACCGCCAGCGGGTCGCATTCAAACTGGCCGTACTCGCTGCGCAGCCGAGCGAACCGAGCCCTGGTGGCACGCCAGTCCGGGGCCGGCTCGGCCCGCGCCACCCGTGACGGCCCCGCCACCGGCTGCTGGCGGTAGATCGCTCGGCGGTAACGGCGGCGCAGGTGGTGCACCACAACGATTGTGCCGATTCCCAACGCCAAGCCTTGCGTGAGCGCCACCACGGCGAACAGCGTCACGGCAAGCACGCCCGCCCCGGTCAGGACGGCTGCGAACAGCAGCACCGACAGCAAACCCATCTGCCGCCGCGCCAGGCCCCGACGGTGGTAACGGTGGTACCGCGTTGCGCCCATAGCCTTGTCCCTTCCTGCCACATCCTTGATACCCCTCTGGGCGCTTGGGCGGCAGAGCCCCCCGCAGGTGGCGAATCAGACATCCCCAATGGCCGCCACCAACTGCGATGATGCGCTCGGTGATGACGCCAGGAGAGCCCGGCCGAAACCGGTCGTGGGAAGGGAGCTGGCACATGTTTCGCAAGGTGCTGGTCGCCAACCGCGGGGAGATCGCGATCCGCGCCTTTCGGGCCGCCTACGAACTGGGTTGCCAGACCGTTGCGGTGTTCCCTTACGAGGATCGCAACTCCGAGCATCGGCTCAAGGCCAATGAGGCTTACCAGATCGGAGAGAAGGGGCATCCGGTCCGGGCGTACCTGTCGGTGTCGGAAATCATCAGTGCCGCCCAGCGCACCGGGGCCGATGCGATCTACCCCGGATACGGCTTCCTGTCGGAGAACCCGAAACTGGCCGTGGCCTGTCAGCAGGCCGGCATCACCTTTGTTGGACCACCTCCCGCCGTGCTGGCGCTGGCGGGTAACAAGTCGCGAGCGGTGGCCGCGGCGCGCGAAGCCGGCGTGCCGGTCCTGGCGTCGTGCGCTCCCTCCGCCGACATCGACCAATTAATGGCTGCTGTCGACGAGATCGGGTTCCCGGTCTTCGTCAAGGCCGTCGCTGGGGGCGGCGGGCGCGGCATGCGCCGGGTCACCGAGCCCAGCGGTCTGCGGATGGCCCTGGAGGTGGCCAGCCGGGAGGCCGAGTCGGCCTTCGGTGATCCCACCGTGTTCCTCGAGCAGGCCGTCATCGACCCGCGACATATCGAAGTGCAGATCCTCGCCGATCCGCTCGGCGACGTGATTCACCTCTACGAGCGGGACTGCTCGGTGCAGCGGCGCCACCAGAAGGTCGTGGAAGTGGCGCCCGCACCGAACCTCGACCCCGATCTGCGCCAGCGGATCTGCGCCGACGCGATCACCTTTGCCCGGCAGATCGGCTACGTCAACGCGGGCACCGTGGAATTCCTCGTCGACCGCGGCGGTAGTCATGTGTTCATCGAAATGAATCCACGCATCCAGGTCGAACACACGGTGACCGAGGAGATCACGGACATCGACCTGGTCAGCGCCCAGCTGCGGATCGCGGCCGGCGAGACGCTGGCTGACCTTGGGCTTGACCAGGACATGATCGTGCCGCACGGGGCCGCCCTGCAGTGCCGGATCACCACTGAGGACCCGGCCAACGAGTTCCGCCCGGACATCGGGACGGTGACCGCGTACCGCTCTGCCAGCGGCGCCGGGGTCCGGCTCGACGGCGGCACCATGCACGCGGGTGCCCAGATCAGCGCCCATTTCGACTCCCTGCTGGTCAAGGTGACCTGCCGCGGACGCGACTTTCCCACCGCGGTGCGCCGGGCCCGCCGGGCGCTGGCCGAGTTCCGGATCCGCGGGGTAGCTACCAACATTCCCTTCCTGCTCGCGCTACTCGATGACCCGGACTTCGTGGCGGGCAACGTCACCACCTCCTTTATCGAGCAACGGCCGCACCTGCTCACTGCCCGGCAGTCCGCCGACCGCGGCACCCGGCTGCTGACCTACCTCGGGGAAGTGACCGTGAACCGGCCACACGGCAATCCTCCCGATCTGGTCGATCCGGTGAGCAAGTTGCCGCCGATCGATCTGGACACCCGACCACCCACCGGGTCCCGACACCGCCTGCTCACGCTGGGCCCCGAGGAATTCGCGCGCTGGTTACGGGCCCGAGGCCAGGTAGGCGTCACCGAAACCACCTTCCGGGATGCCCACCAGTCGCTGCTGGCGACCCGGGTGCGCAGCCGGGACCTTGTCGCGGTTGGCCCCCACGTCGCTCGAATGACCCCGCAGCTGCTCTCGCTGGAGTGCTGGGGTGGCGCGACCTACGACGTCGCGCTGCGCTTCCTGGCCGAGGACCCATGGGAGCGGCTGGCTGCCTTGCGTGAGGCAGTACCCAACGTGTGCCTGCAGATGCTGCTGCGCGGCCGCAACACGGTCGGCTACACCCCGTACCCGACCGAGGTGACCGCCGCCTTCGTCGAGGAGGCCGTCGAGACCGGGCTGGACATCTTCCGGATCTTCGACGCGCTCAACGACGTATCCCAGATGCGGCCGGCCATCGACGCGGTGCGCGAGACCGGCCGGGCGGTCGCCGAGGTGGCGCTGTGCTACACGGCCGACCTGTCCGATCCCGCCGAGAAGCTCTACACGCTGGACTACTACCTGCGGCTGGCCGAGCAGATCGTGGCGGCCGGCGCCCACGTGCTGGCGATCAAGGACATGGCCGGCCTGTTGCGGCCGCCGGCGGCTCGGACGCTGGTGGCGGCCCTGCGCAGGAGGTTCGATCTGCCGGTGCACCTGCACACCCATGACACGCCAGGTGGCCAACTCGCCACCCTGCTCGCCGCCATCGACGCCGGAGTGGATGCGGTCGACGCAGCCGCAGCGTCGATGGCAGGCACCACGTCGCAGCCGTCACTGTCCGCGCTCGTCGCCGCCACCGACCACACCGAGCGCAACACCGGGCTGGATCTGCAGGCGGTCTCCGATTTGGAGCCGTACTGGGAACTGGTTCGTAAGGTCTACGCGCCCTTCGAGTCCGGCCTGGCCTCGCCCACCGGGCGGGTGTATCACCATGAAATCCCCGGTGGCCAGCTGTCCAACCTGCGCCAGCAGGCGGTGGCGCTGGGCCTGGCTGACCGCTTCGAACAGATCGAAGAGGCCTATGCGGCCGCCGACCGGATGCTCGGGCGGCTGGTGAAGGTGACCCCGTCGTCCAAGGTCGTCGGTGACCTAGCACTGCACCTGGTCGGTGCCGGCGTCGAACCCAAGGACTTCGAAGCCGACCCCGCCCGCTTTGACATTCCCGACTCGGTGATCGGCTTCCTGCACGGTGAGCTCGGTGTCCCTCCCGGCGGGTGGCCCGAACCGCTGCGCAGCAAAGCGTTGAAGGGACGCAGCGGTCCGCGGGGGATGGCCGAGCTGTCCGCGCAGAACCGGCAGGGACTGAAGGAAGACCGGCCGCGGACGCTGAACCGGCTGCTGTTCCCCGGTCCGACCGCAGAGTTCGAGGCGCACCGGGAGACCTACGGGGACACCTCGGTGCTGTGCAGTGAGGAGTTCTTCTACGGGCTGCGTCCCGGCTATGAGTACGCCGTGGATCTCGATCCGGGGGTGCGGCTGCTGATCCAGCTGCAGGCGATCGGGGATGTCGACGAGCGCGGAATGCGCACCGTGCTGTGCACCCTCAACGGGCAGATGCGCCCGGTCCAGGTCCGGGACCGTTCTGTTGCCTCCAAGATTCCCGTCGCCGAAAAGGCGGACAGAGTCAACAGCAACCATGTCGCGGCACCGTTCGCCGGCGTGGTCACCCTGCAAGTGGCCGAAGGAGACGCTGTGTCCGCCGGCCAGACGGTAGCCACCATCGAGGCGATGAAGATGGAGGCCGGCATCACCGCCGCCAAGGCCGGCACGGTAGTCCGCCTAGCGATCAAGTCAGTCCAGCAGGTAGAAGGCGGCGACCTGATCCTCGAACTCGGGTAGCCCGTGCATCATGGTCATGTGGTGCGGATCGTGGCCGGGGTGGCGGGAGGTCGCCGGCTGGCAGTGCCGCCGCACGGCACCCGGCCGACCTCCGATCGGGTGCGCGAGGCGGTGTTCAGCACCTTGCAGGCACGCCGGGACCTCCAAGGTGCCCGGGTGCTCGACCTCTACGCCGGGTCCGGTGCGTTGGGATTGGAGGCGCTGTCGCGCGGAGCGGCGCACGTCCGCTTCGTGGAATCCGATCGCCGAGCTGCCGCGGTGGTGCGCCGCAACGTCGAGGCGCTCGGGCTGGGCGGTCAGGGTGGCAGCGCAGTTCAGGTGAGCATCGCCGACGTGCCGGTGGTGTTGCGTGGCGGTGCTGACCAGCCGTACGACGTGGTGCTCGCCGATCCGCCCTACGCGCTTGATGACGGTGCTTTGAGTGCTGTGTTGGGCGCGTTGGTCAGCGGCGGCTGGCTGGCGCCCGCAGCGGTGATCGTCGTGGAGCGCGCGGCTCGGGCGTTGCCCCCGGCCTGGCCGGACGGTGTGTTCGAACTCACGAATCGGCGGTATGGCGATACCGCGGTGTACTACGGTTCTGTATTGTGACGAGTTTTGGGCCATGAGACGCGCGGTATGTCCGGGGTCTTACGACCCCGCCACTAATGGCCATCTCGACATCATCGAGCGGGCCGCGAGGCAATTCGATGAGGTCGTCGTTGCCGTCCTGATCAACAAGACCAAGACATGCCTGTTCGAAGTATCCGACCGGATGGCGATGCTTAAGGAGATTACCGAGCATCTGCCAGGGGTCCGAGTCGATTCCTGGCACGGTCTTCTCGTGGACTATTGCACGGCCCAGGGAATCGCGACGATCGTGAAGGGCTTGCGCGCAGTCAGTGATTTCGATTACGAGCTGCAGATGGCCCAGCTGAACTACCAGCTGTCCGGGGTGGACACGATGTTCCTGCCCAGCAAACCGCACTACAGTTTTCTGTCCAGTTCGGTGGTCAAGGAGGTCGCCACCTACGGCGGTGACGTCGGCCACCTGCTGCCGGCCACCGTGCACCAACGACTGATCACCCGGCTCGCCGGTGAGCCGCGCTGATGCCGGCGTCGGCGGTGCTGAAGGGGACACGCCGACCGGGCGGATGCTCCCGCATCTGAGCTTGCTTACCGGTCAAAATGTCGGTATGGACGGTGATCGGCTGCAGGGGCGGGTGTTCCGGGTTTTCGAGTCCCTCGATGAGCTCGTGACCACCGTGGAAGAGGCACGGGGGGTACCGATGACCTCCAGCTGCATCGTGCCCCGCGGCGATGTGCTGGAGCTGCTCGATGACATCCGCGACGCGATTCCCGCCGAGTTCGACGATGCCCAGGACGTGCTGGACCATCGGGACGAGCTGATCGACACCGCGCGGCAGGAGGCGCAGCGCCAACGCGATGACGCCCACACCGAAGCCGAGCGGGCGTCGGCTGCCGCCCGCGATGAGGCCGCACGGCTGGTCACCGAGGCGCGGGCCCAGGCCGAGTCGATCGTTGCCGGCGCGAAGGCCGAAGCGGACCGCCTGGAAGCTACCGGGCGCCGCGAGTACCAGGAGGTCACCTCGCGCGCTGAGGCCGAGGCGGAGCGGATGACCGCGGCCGGGAGGGCTTCCTACGAACGAGCCGTCGCCGACGGCCGCGCCGAGCAGGCCCGGTTGGTGGAGAAAACCCAGGTGGGGCAGGCCGCCCGCGCTGAAGCCACCCGGATCCTCGATGAGGCGAGCAGCGAGGTGCACCGGCTCCGTTCGGAATGCGACGCCTACGTCGAGAGCACCCTCGCGGAGTTCGAGGAACTGCTCAACCGAACCCTGCGTGCACTCGTGCGCGGCCGTGCCCAGCACGCCGGTCCGCTGGCCGCCGGGGCGAGCGGATATCACGGCTGAGACAGCCGCGTCCGCATGATGTTGTCAGACCTGAGGGCCTACCCTGCATTGTGATGCCTCGCAATACCAGGCCTGCTCGCCCCGATCCGTCCGCGCCTTGGGTGATCGACACTCGTGACCTCGGCAGGCGTGCCGGTGCGATGCGCCGGTACCACCGTGACGTCCAGCTGCCGGCTGGGCTGGGCATCGACGTGATCGGGATTCCGGCGGGTGACCACATCGTCCTCGACGTGCGGCTGGAGTCGGTGGTGGAAGGTGTGCTGGTATCCGGCTCGGCCTCGGCGGCGGTCACCGGGCAGTGCGCCCGGTGCCTGGATCTGCTGAACGACCGGCTCGAGGTTCAGCTGACCGAGCTGTTCGCCTACCCGGACACGGCGACCGACGGCACCACCGATCCTGACGAGGTCAGCCGGGTCGTCGATGGTCTGGTCGATCTCGAACCGGTGGTGCGAGATGCCGTGTTGCTCGCGTTGCCGCAGGCGCCGCTGTGCCGCGAAGATTGCCCGGGCCTATGCCCGGAATGCGGCGGTAAGCGGGCGGAACTAGGTACGGATCACCGGCATGAGACAATGGATCTGCGCTGGGCTGCACTGAAGCAGCGGTTGCGCGGAACCGAAGAGGAGAACGAGTAACGTGGCCGTCCCCAAGCGCAGGATGTCGCGGTCGAACACCCGCTCGCGGCGGGCCCAGTGGAAAACCACCGCCCCCACGCTAGCGGAATGCTCCAATCGCGCCTGCCGGCGGCCCAAGCCGCCGCACATACTGTGCCCCTACTGCGGACGGTACGACGGTCGCCAGGTCAACCGGCCGGCCTGATCACGCCACGCGACATACCTTGGCGAATCGACCGTCGCGGGGCGACCGCTCAGATCTGACCCCGCTGCTCACCGCTCTCGGCGTTGAGATCGACGCCGAGCTGCTCACGCTTGCTCTGACGCACCGCTCCTATGCCTACGAAAGCGGTGGTCTCGAGCCGAATGAGCGCCTGGAGTTCCTCGGTGACGCCGTACTCGGTGTGGTCGTCACCGATCACCTGTTCCGCACGCATCCCGACCTACCCGAGGGGCAACTCGCCAAGCTGCGCGCCAGCGTGGTGAACATGCACGCGCTGGCCGGTGTGGCGCGCGGACTCGGTCCCGGCGGGTTGGGGGAGTACGTGCTGCTGGGCCGCGGCGAGGAGCTCACCGGGGGCCGCCACAAGTCCAGCATCTTGGCCGACACCACCGAGGCGCTGATCGGCGCGGTGTACCTGCAGCACGGTATCGACGTCGCCCGCGACATGGTCCACCGGTTGTTCGACCCACTGCTGGTGATGGCTCCGCTGCTGGGTGCGGGCCTGGACTGGAAGACCAGCCTCCAAGAACTCACCGCCAGTCGCGATCTGGGAGTACCGGAGTACCGGATCACCGAGGACGGGCCCGACCATCTCAAGGAATTCACCGCGACCGCGGTGGTGGCCGGCGTGGAGCGGGGAACCGGGCAGGGCCGGACCAAGAAGGAAGCCGAGCAGCGTGCTGCTGAGGCCGCCTGGCGCTCGCTGTCCGAGCTGGCCAGCGGGAGCGCCCCGCCGGCGGGGTAGCCCAGCGTGCCGGAGTTGCCCGAGGTCGAGGTTGTTCGGCTTGGCCTCGCCGAACACGTCACCGGACGCACGCTGGCCGCTGTCGAGGTGCACCACCCACGCTCGGTACGCCGGCACCTCGCCGGCGAGCTGGACTTCGTCGCCCGGCTGGCCGGTCGGCAGATCCGAGCCGCCCGGCGTCGCGGCAAGTACCTCTGGCTGGATCTGGGTGCCGAGGAAGCGTTGCTGGCTCACCTGGGGATGAGCGGGCAGATGCGGATCCAGCCGCCGAATGCCGCTGACGAGAAGCACCTGAGAGTACGGCTCCAGTTTGCCGACAGTGGCGCTGAACTGCGCTTTGTCGACCAGCGCACGTTCGGCGGCCTCTCGGTGGAGGACGTGGTCGACGGCCTACCTGCTCCTATCGTGCACATCGCCCGAGATCCGCTGGACCCGCTGTTCGATCCCGATGCGGTGGTCGCCGGACTCCGCCACCGCCGTACCGGGCTCAAACGTGCCCTGCTGGACCAGACCTTGGTGTCCGGAATCGGCAACATCTACGCCGATGAGGCGTTGTGGCGGGCTCGGCTGCACGGATCCCGACCCACTGCGACGCTGACCCGCGCGCAGGGCCGCACCGTGCTGGCGGCGGTCACGGAGGTGATGACCGAGGCGCTCGCGGCCGGCGGCACGTCCTTCGACGCGCTCTACGTCAACGTCAACGGCGCTTCGGGCTACTTCGACCGCTCGCTGGCCGCCTACGGCCAAGCCGGCCACCCCTGCCCGCGCTGTGGCACGCCGATCCACCGCGAATCCTTTATGAATCGCTCCTCCTACTCGTGCCCACGCTGCCAGCCCCGCCCGCGTCACCCCCATCCATGAGGATCCGAGGCCGTGAACTCGGCGAACCGACATCTGGATGGGCTTGGACGATCGGTGATGTCGAGTTCACGACGGCATAACCCAGGTGCACTATTGACCTATGACAAAGGGGGGCTCAGTGCGAATGACCGCCTGGGTGCATGGTCATGTTCAGGGCCTCGGGTTCCGCTGGTGGACTCGTTCCCAAGCGCTCATGCTTGGATTGGCCGGCCACGCGGCAAACCTCTCCGACGGGCGGGTCGAAGTCGTGGCAGAGGGGCCACGGGAGGCGTGCGAGCGACTGCTCGCCGTGCTCCGGTCCGGGTCGACGCCCGGGCGCGTGAAGCGGGTGACCGAGCGGTTCGACGAGCTCCGCGGGGTCCGCGGCTTCGTCGAGCGTTGACTAGGGGCCGGCGGCGGCACCGATGAGGCCCCGCGTGTCGATTGGGAAAGGGGTGCGCGCGGGATCTATTCCGGCGCTCTCGGTGTCTTCTCGCTGAAGGGGGCAGCCGACCTCGCCATCGTCATCGCACGCTGGTGATCACACCCGACAAGGTGAGCTTCGGCGTCGGCGGGGCCATCACCGCCCTGTCCGATGACGCTGCCGAATTCGAGGAGACTGTCATCAAAGCGAGCGCGATCACCAGCGTGCTCGGCGCGAGGTTTCCCGAGGTGGCCTACTCGCGCTCGCCCACTCAGGCCGCCGGATGGGACGGCATGGGTACCCTGCTCGGGCATGCAGTAGGGGAGCAGCAGAGAGGTCCGGCGCACCGTGTACTTGAAGAGCTTGACGCTGAAGGGCTTCAAGTCTTTCGCTTCGGCTACCACGCTGCGCTTCGAACCCGGCATCACCTGCGTCGTGGGGCCCAACGGATCGGGCAAATCCAACGTGGTGGACGCGCTGTCCTGGGTGATGGGGGAGCAAGGCGCCAAGGCGTTGCGCGGCGGCAAGATGGAGGATGTCATCTTCGCCGGCACCGCCGATCGTCCCCCGCTGGGCCGCGCCGAGGTCACCTTGACCATCGACAACACCGACGGCGCGCTGCCCATCGACTACACCGAGGTATCAGTCACCAGGCGGATGTTCCGGGACGGGGCCAGCGAGTACGAGATCAACGGCAGCAGCTGCCGGCTGCTGGACGTCCAGGAGCTGCTGAGCGACTCCGGCATCGGCCGCGAGATGCACGTCATCGTCGGGCAGGGCAAGCTCGACTCGATCCTGCAGTCCAAGCCGGAGGAGCGCAGGGCGTTCATCGAGGAAGCCGCCGGAGTCCTCAAGCACCGCAAGCGCAAGGAAAAGGCGCTGCGCAAGCTGGAGGCGATGCAGGCCAACCTGACCAGGTTGGCCGACCTCACCGCTGAGCTGCGCCGTCAGCTCAAGCCGCTGGGCAAGCAGGCCGAGATCGCCCGGCGGGCGCAGGCCGTGCAGGCCGATCTGCGCGATGCCCGGCTGCGGCTGCACGCCGATGACCTGGTGACGCTGCGCGCGGCGGTGGCCAAAGACGAGGCCGACGAGGCTGCTGCCAGGGCGCGCCGTGACGAGGTGGACAGCGCGCTGGACGCGGCGCGCGCCGAACAAACTGAACTGGAACACCAGCTCGCCGCGTCGACGCCACAGCTGGCGGCGGCGCAGGACACCTGGTACCAGCTTTCTGCGCTGGCCGAGCGGCTGCGTGGCACGGTGCAGCTGGCTGCGCAGCGATCCCGGCACCTGTCCGCTCCCACCGAAGCTCACCGCCCCGGGCGTGATCCCGACGAGTTGGAGCGCGAGGCTGCGGCGGCCCAGGTCAACGAGAGCGAACTGCACGCGGTGGTGGAACAGGCCCAGGCGGTGCTGTCGGCCGCGCTGGATCGGCGCGTGGAGCTGGAGCAGGCTGTGGCTGACGCCGAGCGGGCGCACCTGGCCGCCGTCCGCGCCGTCGCGGACCGCCGGGAGGGGCTGGCTCGGCTCGCCGGCCAGGTTGAGGCACTGCGGTCTACCTCCGGTGCCACCACGGAGGAGATCGACCGGCTGTCCGGTGCGCTGGCCGATGCCTGGCATCGCGCTGAGGCGGCCCAGCAGGAGTTCGAGGAGCTGCAGCACACGCTTGATGCCCTGCATGCCGGCGAGGTGGGCCTCAACGAGCGCCACGAGGCAGCGGTGAGTGCGCACGCCACCGCGGCGCAGCGCAGCGCCGAGCTCGCCGCGGCACACCGCGAGGCTGAGCAGCAGCGGGCCTCCTGGCGGGCCAGAGTGGAGGCGCTTTCCGTCGGATTGGCCCGTAAGGACGGCACCCAAGAGCTGCTGGCTGCCGAGCTTCCCGGCGTGACGGGGATGGTCGCTGCGCTGCTCAGCGTCGATGCCGGCGCGGAGGCCGCGGTAGCGGCCGCTCTTGGTGCCGCGGCGGATGCGCTGGCGGTGGCTGACCTCAACGTTGCAGTCGTGGCGCTGTCCCAGTTGCGCGAGCAGCGCGCAGGGCGTGCCGGCCTGCTTGTCGGCGGTGCTGCGGCCACGGTGGATCGATCAACCTGGCCGGAGCTGCCGATCGGCGCGCGTTGGGCAGTGGATCTGGTCCGCTCACCGGAACAGCTGCGTCCGGCGCTGCACCGGCTGCTGGAGTGCACTGCGGTGGTCGATGACCTGCCCGCGGCCCGGGCGCTGCTGGCGGCGCTACCTACGGCTCGAGCGGTGACCGTCGACGGCGACGTGCTCGGCGGCGACTGGGCGCATGGTGGGTCAGGCCGTAGCCAGAGTTTCATCGAGGTGCAAGCCGCCATCGAAGACGGGCAGGCTCGGCTGGCGGAGTGCGAAATGCACATCGAGCAGCTGGCCGCCGAGCTGGATGGGGCCGGCGCCGAGGAAGCCGCCCGCGCTGAGGACGTCGACAACACGTTGGCCGCCTTGCACGAGTCAGACGCCAAACTGTCGGCGGTCGCTGAGCAGCTCGCCCGGCTCGGCCAGGCAGCCCGCTCGGCATCGGGCGAGGCCGAGCGGCTGCGCAGGCAGCGCGACGAGATGGAGCAGCGCCGGACCGGTGCCCTGATCAACCTGGCTGAGCTGGAGGAGCGGTTGCGGTTGGCTCAGGACGAGCCCGCGGAGTCCGAGCTGGACACCTGCGGACGCGACGAGGCGGTCGCCGCGCTGGCCACCGCGCGCAGCGAGGAAGTCGAGGCCCGGCTCGCGCTGCGCACCGCAGAGGAACGCGCTCAGGCGGTGGCTGGCCGCGCTGAGGGCTTGCGTCGCAGCGCACAAGCCGAACGGGTGGCCCGGCAACGGGCCGCGGCCGTCGCTGCAGCCCGGCAGCGCGGCGCCGCGGTGGCCGATGAAGTCGTGCGGGCCGGGGAGCTGGCGTTGGCGCGCATCGAGATATCGCTGCGGCGCGCGGTGGCCGAGCGCGATGCCGTGGCCCTTGAGCGAGCCCACCAGGAGCAGGGCCTGGCGCAGGTCCGCGCCCTGGTCCGCGAGCTCGCCGGGGAGCTGGACAAGCTCACCGACACGGTGCACCGCGACGAACTGCTGCGCGCTGCCCAGCGGCTGCGTATCGAGCAGCTCGAGACCAAGATTTCCGACGACTTCGGTATCGGCCTTGATGACCTCGTCGCTGAGTACGGGCCCGCCGTGCCGGTGCCGCCGTCCGCGTCCGAGGTGGCCGAGTACGAGCTGGCACTGCAACGCGGTGAGACGGTGAGCAGCCCACAGCCGGTGCGCTTCGACCGGGAGATGCAAAGCCGCCGTGCCCAGCGTGCGGAGCGCGACCTCGCCCTGCTCGGCAGGGTCAACCCGCTGGCTTTGGAGGAGTTCGCAGCGTTGGAGGAGCGGTACCGGTTCCTGTCCACCCAGCTGGAGGACCTCAAGTCCACCCGGCGCGACCTGCTCACCGTCATCACGGAAGTCGACGAGAAGATCCTCGAAGTCTTCACCGAGGCCTTCTACGACGTGGCCCGCGAGTTCGAGACCGTGTTTGCGGCACTGTTTCCCGGCGGGGAAGGGCGGTTGCTGCTCACCGAGCCCGACGACATGCTCACCACCGGCATCGAGGTCGAAGCCCGCCCGCCCGGCAAGAAAGTCAAACGCCTGTCACTGCTGTCGGGCGGGGAGAAGGCGCTCACCGCGGTGGCGATGCTGGTGGCCATCTTCCGGGCCCGCCCGTCGCCGTTCTACGTGCTCGACGAGGTGGAGGCGGCGCTGGACGACACCAACCTCAACCGCCTGATCGCGTTGTTCGAGCTGCTGCGGGACCGCTCGCAGCTGATCGTGATCACGCACCAGAAGGCGACCATGGAGGTTGCCGACGCGCTGTACGGGGTAAGCATGCGCGGAGACGGTGTTACCT
>JBHELN010000390.1:0-2741 GCA_046263115.1 Pseudonocardiaceae bacterium
CAGAGTGCTGGTCAGCTCAGCCGGCCCCGCGCACAGTGTCGCCAGCCCAGCGGCGGCCATCAGCGCGGCGTTGGCCTTACCGTGCCCCGCGATCGGTTCGAACATCAGCACCGCCCGACCGCACGCTACGGCCTCCAGTGCTGTCGCGCCACCGGCGTTGGTCACCACGACGTCGGCGGCCGCGGTCAGCGCCGGCATCTGGTTGGTCCAGCCCAGAGGTATCAGGCGCTGCGGTACCAGCTGCTGGGCCGGCTCGGCGCGGGCAGCCAACCGGGCCCGCAAGGCCTCATTACGGCCGCACGCCACCACCACGCAGATTTCCGGGCCGGCGGCCAGGGCGGCATCCACCGCGCGTTCCACCGAGCCGAATCCGAGGGAACCGCAGGACACCAGCACGACCAGCCGGTCGTCGGGCAAGCCGCACCGTCGCCTGGCGGTGATCTTGTCGGTCGGCGCGAAGGCGGCGACCACCGGAGGCGCCCCAACGGCACCCCGAGCGTCCGGCCGGGCCCGGTACATCGCCCGCAGACTCGCCTCGCTGGCCACGTAGTGCAGGTCGACCTCGGAGTAGACCCAGAACGGGTGCGGCGCGAAATCCGAAATGATCGCCGCAACGGGCACGTTGAGACCGCCACGGCGCCGGAGCCAGTCCAGCCCGCTGGTGCCCAGCGGGTATGTCGAGACCACCAGGTCCGGCCGGTACTCGGCGATGACCGGCGCCAGCCGGATGCCGCTCCAGACGCCGGTGAACCGGCAGGAGGCCGCGGCGAACCAGGGATAGCGCCACAGCGCGCGGTAGAAGAAGTCGTAGAGCCACGGGGTGGTGTCCACGTTGACCCGGTATATCCAGCGGAAACCCGGACCGACCCAGGAGCCCATCCGGTCCAGGGTGTCCACCCGGCGGATCTCGCATTCGGGCCACAACCGGCGGGCCCGCTCCTCCACCGCTCGGGCGGTGGCGTTATGGCCTTCACCGATGTCGGCGCTGACCACCAGCAGGCGCTGAGGTGGCCTGACCGAAGACCTGCGGGCAGGGTCGAGCGTTGACTCCGAAGACCTGCGGGCAGGGTCGAGCATCGGACCCGTCATTGGGGTTGCCCGTGTTGCGCCAACGGGTCGGCCTCGGTGACTGCGGGACCCCAGGCCAGCGCCAGCAGCAGCGCGGCACGCGTCGCCGGGTCGTCCAGCGCAGGCCCGAACAGCTCCCGCAACCGGTCCAGCCGGTAGCGCACTGTCTGCGGGTGCACGTGTAGTTCGTCGGCCACCGCCTTGCGGTTGCCCATGTTCATCAGCCAGGACTTGAGCGTTTCGGACAGCCGGTCGCGGTTGCCCTCGCTCAACTGCGCCAGCGGAGCCAGGTACTGCCGCCGCAACGCGGTCAACAACCGATCATCGTGGTGCACCAGCATCACGTCGAGGTGTTCGTCGACGAACAGCGGATCATCGGGCAGGACATGCTTCAGGCGCAGGGCGTGCTCGGCCAGCCCCAGGCTGGCCGGCAACCGGTCCAGCGGCACCGTAACACCTACCACAGCTCCAGCTCCCCGTAGCGCCGTCGCCAGCCGCTTGCGCCGTCCAGGACCCTCCGGGTCCGGCACGATGGTCACCAGCATCTGCGGTCGGCGCAACTGCAGGCAGGAATGATCCAAGCGGTCCAGCAATACCCGCCCAACCTCGTTGTCCGGATTGATCAAGACTATCGCGGCTTTCTGGGGCAGTGTCCACTCGGCGCGCGCCGCGGCGATCCGCAGCGCGGCCGTGTCACAACGGTCCGACAGCAGCAGTTCGGCCAACTCGTGGCGGAGCTGTTCCTGCGCATGTTCGGCGGTCGTCTGAGCCCGGACGTATCCCCGCAACGATGACGACGACAGTTGCTCGACAGCGGCGAAGATGACCGCGGCCAACCCTGCAATCGTCTCGACGGGAACACCGAGCTGCAGCGCCGTGTCGGAAACATGGCGCCACGCCACTGCGGCGCCGGTCCGGTAGGCGGCCAGTAAGTGTGCCACATCCTGCTGCTGTTCGTAGTGGATCCGACCGATCTCCTCGAAGAGGGCCCGCTCCACCCCGGAAGCCAGCTGGGGAGCGATCGTCGACGGGTCCCGTTCGGCCAAACCCACCAGCCGCGCGATGAACCCTTCGGAGGCGGCGAGTACCTCGGCGAAGTCCTCGGTGAGGAACCCCGCGTAGTCGGGGCACTGCTCGGCGAGCAGTTCACGCACCTCCGCCAGAATGATCGGCAGTCGCGCTACAATCGCCGGCACCAGGTCGTCGAACGGGATAGGGCGCCCCCCTTCCGCTGAGTTCATTGTCCGGTTTCCCCCTCTTCCATCGTCGTGGCAGGGCCCGGATACCCCAATCGCGCTCAGCTGACGCTTACCCAAATGTGACAATTCTAGGGCCGAAGAACTGTTCCAACTGACGCAGAAATGTTGGCAGGACGGCCAGAAGATGGCGTCATGGCAGCGATCCCTGACGGCGCAGAGGGTGCAGCCACGGCGCCGGAGTGTCCGGCCGGGCGGATGCTGGACCGCAAGCGGCGCGCGGAGAACTTCCCCGTGGCGCTGCGGCTGCTGCCCCGCAAGCTGTGGGCCGATCTGATCGCGGTGTACGGCGTCGCCCGGGTCGTCGACGACCTCGGTGACGAAGCTCCAGGTGACCGCATCGCCCTGCTCGAGGCCTTCCGCGCGGATCTCGCATCGATGTGGGAGACCGGCCGCCCCGAGCACCCGGTGCTGCAG